>NZ_JAYGIC010000083.1:0-22471 GCF_034931105.1 Synechococcus sp. CCY9201
ACAGCTCGGCGGCGCCGTTCCCCGGCAGCACCCACTCCGGAGGCAGGCCGTGCAGGTCGGCGATCGCCTGGCGCAGCGCGCCGTAGCCGCGATCGGGATAGTCGCGCAGCGCCGGGCCGGCCATGGCAGCCAGAGCGGCCAGGCGCAATCTCAGGGGCGGCCCGAAGGGCACCAGCGAGGCACTGAGATCGAGCAGATCAGCGGGGCGGCAACCGAGGCGAGCGGCGATGGCCACCCGGTTGCCCCCGTGGATCTCAGGCGGCACCGGCGAAGACATGGCGCGGCAGCAGCCGGAAAGCGGCTTGGACGCTAACCGCCTGTGTCCCTGCAGGCGCCCGATGGCGACGGCACAATTCAGGGGCCTCCGCCCTGGCTTTGTGTCCGCCCCGCTGCAGCCGGTGATCGAGGCCGTGAACCGGGTGCTGCTGGGCAAGGAGCAGGAGGTGCGCCTGGCCCTGGCCTGCCTGCTGGCCCGCGGCCATCTGCTGATCGAGGATCTGCCCGGCGTGGGCAAGACCACCCTGGCCGAGACCCTGGCCCGCTGCTTCGGGTTGGCCTTCAAGCGGGTGAGCTTCACCAGTGATCTGCTGCCGGCCGATCTCACCGGCATCAATGTGTTTGATCCGGCCACCGCCAGCTTCCGTTTCCAGGCCGGCCCGGTGTTCACCCAGGTGCTGCTGGCCGATGAGATCAACCGCGCCAGCTCCCGCACCCAGAGCGCCCTGCTGGAGGCGATGGCGGCCGGGCGGGTGAGTGTGGATGGCACCAGCCATCCGCTGCCGGAGCCGTTCTTTGTGATCGCCACCCAGAACGGGCTCGACCAGATGGGCACCGCGCCCCTGCCCGAATCCCAGCTTGATCGCTTCCTGATGCGGCTCAGCCTCGGCTTCCCGCCGCGCCAGGCGGAGCGCGCCCTGCTGGCCGGCGAGGGGCGGCGGCCGGAGGCGATCGGCGCCGTGCTCTCGCCAGCCCGGCTGCAGGAGCTGCAGGAGCGCAGCGCCCATCAGACCTGCACCCCGGCCCTGCTGGATTACGTGCTCGATCTGGTGGAACTCAGCCGCCGCGCTGACATCCCCGGAGCCCCCCTTTCCCCCCGTGCGGCTCTTGGCCTGGTGGCGGCCGCCCGGGCCTGGTCGCTGCTGGAGGGGCGCGACCACGTGCTCCCCTCCGATGTGCAGGCCGTGCTGGCACCGGTGTGCGAACACCGGCTGGATGGGGGACAACCCCTGAGTGGGGGCGGCGGCGCGACGGGTGGTGGCTTCAGCGCCCGCCTCCTGGCGGATGTGGATGCAATCCGATGACGCTGCCTTCCCCGGAGGAGCTGGTGACGCGCCTGGTGCCACCCCAGCAGGGGGATCCGCTGCTGCTGGGGCTGCGCAACCTCTACATCGTGCCGACCCGCTTCGGCTGGCTGTGGCTGAGCGGCGGAGGGCTGCTGCTGATCGTGGCGATCCAGACCCAGCGCAACGGGCCGCTGCTGCTGAGTTATCTGATGCTGGGGCTGATCCTGCTGGCCCTGCACCTCACCCACTTCAACCTGCAGGGCCTGGAGCTGCGCTGCGGTGAACCGGCGGCGGGCTTTGCCGGAACTCCCCTGGCCTATCCCCTGATTGCCCGCAGTCGCCATCGCCGCGAAGGCGTGCAGATCAGCTGGCAACCGGCCAGCGGCGAGGGTGTGGCGGCAGACCCCCTGATGCTCACGTTGCGACCGGGGGAGCAGACCCTGGCGCTGCCCTGGATCCCGCCCCGGCGCGGCTGGCAGCGGCCCGGTCGCCTGAAGCTGGTCAGCACGGCACCGCTGGGACTGTTCCGCTGCTGGAGCCGCTGGGAACCACCACGGGCCCAGCTGATCTACCCCCGCCGCCTGCCTGGCCCGGTCGCCAGCCTGCCGGTGTTGCGCTCGGCGAGCGGCTCCACCAGCCACAGCCACTGGGAACAGGAAGGTACCGAACAGTGGCGCGACCTGCGGCCCCATCGCCCCGAGGATGGCAGCAGCCGCCTGGCCTGGAAGCCCTTCGCCCAGGGCCGCGGCCAGCTGACCAAGCAGTTCTCCGCCGAGGCCGGTGAGCCCCTCTGCCTCGCGCCGGCGGCCGGCCTGCCCCACGAGCTGGCGCTTGAACACCTCAGCGAGCGGATCTGGCAGCTGGGCCATCAGGAGGCGATCTATGGGCTGGAGCTGCCCGGCCTTCGCCTGGAGCCCGACAGCGGCCCCAGCCACCGGGATGCCTGCCTGCGGGCCCTGGCCACCAGCCCATGAGCCAGCCCCTGAGCCCTGCAGCGACCTCGGCGATGGTGTTGCCCCCCAAGCGCCTGCAATGGGTGGTGACCGGTCTGCTGGCGATCGGGCTCACGGGCCTGGATCCGGGCCTGCCGCTGAGCTGGCCCACGATCGTTCTGGTGGTGATGGCCGCTTTGAAGCTGCGGGAGGCGCGCAGCCGTGCTGAACGACGGCTGGTGGCGCTGCTGCAGCTGGTGGGGGCCGGGCTGCTGGGAGCCCAACAGCCCGATCTGCTCCCCAGCGCCCTGCAGCTGGCGATCGCGTTGCTGGCGCTGGCGGGCCTGCTGGGCCTGGAACTGGAGCTCAGCCTCAGCTGGCGGCAACTGCTGCGGCGCAGCGCCCAGGTGCTGGCGGCGGCCCTGCCGATGGCCCTGGTGCTGTTCCTGCTGGTGCCGCGGATCGGACCGCTCTGGACCCTGCCCCAAGGATGGGGTGCCGCCGCCGTGACCGGCCTGAGCGACAGGCTGGATCCGGGCGGCATCGCCTCCCTGGCCAGCAGTGCGGCGCCGGCGGCACGGGTGGCCTTCAGCGACAACCGGGTCCCGCCGGAGAGCGAGCGTTACTGGCGGGTGCTGGTGCATGACTGGTTCGATGGCCAGAGCTGGCAGCGGCGTGAGCTGCGCACGGCCCCAGCCTTGATGGCCCCGGTGGAGAAGGGCGCCGCTCCGGCTGACGCCAGGGCGCGCCAGCTCTGGCTGGTGGAACCGAGCCGGTTTGAGGCGGTGCCCTGGGACGGGCGGGCCCAGCCCCGCAGCGACGACCTGCGCCTGCGCTTCGATGGTGAACTGCTGCTGAAGCGCCCGCCACGGGAACGGCGCCATTACCAACTGATCAGCGAGGAGCAGGACAGCCCCTGGCAGCAGAGACCCCCTTCCCTGATCGACCTGGCCCTGCCGAAGGGGGCCAATCCGAGGCTCGAGGCCCTGGGGCACCAGTGGGCCCGACTGCCGGAACCCCGCCAGCGCCTGGCCGCCGCCGAGGCCTGGTTCCGCAGCCAGCCCTTCCGCTACACCCGCAGCCCGGGCACCCTGCCGCGGCGCGCTGGTCTCGACACCTTCCTGTTCGAGCGGCAGCAGGGCTTCTGCGGCCATTACGCCAGCGCCGCCACGGCCCTGCTGCGGGCTGCGGGCGTGCCGGCCCGGGTGGTGAGTGGATACAAGGGCGGCACCTGGGTGCAGCCCTTCGGCGGCGAGCCCTACCTCGACATCCGCCAGGCGGAAGCCCATGCCTGGAGTGAGGTGTGGCTCGATGGCGAGGGCTGGCAGCGGCTGGATCCGACCGGCTGGGTGACGCCGGAGCGCAATGCGGCGACAGCGCCAGCGATGGCGCTGGAGGGGCAGGCACCGCTGTGGTGGCGCTGGGGCCAGCGGCAGTGGTGGGGCATCGACCTGGCCTGGAGCCGCTGGTGGCTGGGCTTTGATCGGGAGGGCCAGGAGGCCCTGCTCGACACCTTGCTGGGGCGTCAGCGGCAGTGGCTTGGGGTCCTGCTGCTGGCGGGCCTGGGCCTGGCGCTGACCCTCAGCCTGGCCGCCCTGCGATGGACCCAGCGGTTACGCGACCGTGGCCCGCAAACCGATCGCCATCGACGGGAACTGGAGCGATGCCTGGCGGCCCTGCAGTCAGCAGGTCTGAAACCCCACGGATCGGAGCCCTTGGAGCAGTTCTGCAGACGCGCTGGAAGACGGGAGCCGCGCCTATCCAACGTCCTGCAGGAACTCAGCCATCACTACACACGAGCCCGCTTCCAATGGCTCTCGCCGACTGAAATGCAGCGGACACTGAAGCACCTGAGACAGTGTCGACAGGAGATCCGCAGAATCTGTTCCAGTCTTTCCACCAAGCCCTCGATTCCTGGACATCCTTCGTCTCCAGGTCGTACCAGCTGAGACACAACACAGACTGCAGACATTGAGCGGCGTGGCCACCCATCGGCACTGCCTTGCAGGTAGCAGACTCGCAGGTAGCAGACCCGCAGATAGCAGTCACCAAGCAGCCAGGCAACACTGCTTCCATGGCATTGCCTGCAGTGGCCATCTCTGGTCCAAGCTCTGATGCCCCGATGACGGCCAGGGTGTTGCAGGGACCCTTACCATGCATCGTAATGCGGCGCTTCAGGCCATGAAAACCAAGATCAAAGGGCCGGATGCCAAGGGGAAAACGACATTCAAATTCGATAACGAGCCGAATAACGTTGTTGTTGTAAACTCAAATCTCGGCTATAAGATTTATCTCAGGGGAGGTAATGATACGGGAGCTGGATCCGATGGCGATGACCGCATCTTTGGTCAGAAAGGATCGGATCAGCTGTCGGGAGGTCTTGGTAACGATTATCTTTCGGCCGGTAATGGTAAGCAAAATCAGAATAATCTCATCGGCGACTCCGGCTTCATTGGGGTTGGGGCTTTTGGCGGAGACGATCAACTGATCGGCGGCTTCGGCTCGACGGATCGCATGGTGGGCGACAGCACGGAGCTCTACGGCACTGGTGGGAAGGACCTGCTGCAGGCCTACGGCAACTACACCGAAATGATCGGCGATGCTGCAACGATGCAGCCCTACAGCCGCGGCGGCAACGACGTTCTCACCGGTGTGCCCCTGTTTTTGACGCGGACCTTGATGTATGGAGATGCCGCCGCTGTTTACGGGCCGGTGACGGGAGGCAATGACGACCTGATCAGCGGGCAGAGCGACGATTTCATGTATGGCGACTGGGAATTCACCTTCAGCGCAGACCTGGCCAATGACCCCTATGTTTTCGACATCTATGACAGTTTCGGATTCTTTGCTCCGAATCCTTCCCAGCCAAGGCCGTTCAGCTTTGAACCGGTGACCTTTGAGCTTCTGCAGCAAGATTTTGATCAGGCGACAGGAGGTGCGCCGCCCGAAGGCAATGGCACGAAAGTGAGCTTTGAAAGCCTCAAGGTGCTGGCGAATCAATACAACATAGACTACGCACCGGCCGACGCTCTGCTTGCCACATTCGGACCCGATGAATTCATCTATGTCATCCCTGATCGCAGTGCCGACCCGTTAGCGCCGCAGGGAGGTGCCGACCGCTTCATTTTCAACACCTTTGCAGAAGGGAATGACGTGATCTTTGATTTCAATCCGGCGGAAGGCGATCGCATCGTGTTTCGGAACGGCCTCACCCTGGCCGATCAGGGCAACAGATTTTTCGTGTTCGAGAGCGAGCGCGATACGCTTATCACCTATGGCAGTTCATCGATTCTGCTTCCATATTTCACCGAGCTTGCGGCTGAGGATTTCATCTTTGGCGAAGGTTCTGCCGCGTCATCGCCCGGTGGCGGCTTCCAGCCGGTTGTGCTGTGAGCCAGCCGATGCGTTACCGGATTGTTCTGGGTCTGATCGTGGGCCTGGGCATGCCTGCGGCCGCCAGCGCCGGCAGCTTCTGTCTGCCGGAGGAGCGCTATTTCCAGAGTCTCAAACCACCGGTGGAGCGCTACAACAACAACAACGTGCAGCAGTGTTCCAGTGGCCAGGCCTGCCTGAATCAGCTGCGCTCCGCCATGGCCCGGCAACAGCTCTGGCCGGCGTCTTACGAATGGATCCGCAAGGGCAAGATCTGGTGCCTGGAGGAACGTCCCCCCCGCAGTGGGACCACTGCTGCAGGCGAAGCAGGCAGCAGCGCCAGCCCGCCGGCCAATCCGGCCCCATCCCGCTAGGAAATGGACAGGATTCCGCTATGACGGATCGGCACTGCTCCCATCGGCGGCGATGATCCGGACCCAACGACGGAGCGGCCGAATCGTTGCTCCGATGATCGGCGCCTTTCTGCTGACGGCTGCGGCCGCACCGAGCTGGGCGGCCGACCAGGAGCAGCTGATGCAACTGCTCGATCGCAAGACCTGCCCCGCATGCCGACTCCAGGATGCCGATCTGGTGCATGCCGATCTGCGCGATGCGGACCTGCAGCAGGCGCGGCTGCAGCGCGCCAACCTCAGCCGGGCTCAGCTCGATGGGGCCGACCTGCGCCAGGCCGACCTGAGCTTCTCCTCCCTGATGGGCGCGTCGCTGCGCGGGGCTGATCTACGCGGCGCCAAGCTGGAAGGCACCGATCTGCGGGACGCCGATCTCAGTGGTGCCCAGCTCGATGCAGACGCCCTGGCCAAAAGCCATTGGCGCGGGGCCACAGGGGTGACCGCCGAGGCCAGCAGCTATGCCGCCATGCATAACGCCGGCGTGGAAGCAGCCCTGCAAGGGCGCTATCCGGAGGCGGAAGACCTGTTCAACAAGGCGTTGCTCAAACAGCCCGACGCCGCACTCACCTGGCTGGCCCGGGGCATCAGCCGCGCCGAGCAGTCCAAACGGGATCTGGCGGCGATGGACTTCAACTATGCCGCCACGCTCTTTGAGCAGCAGGGCCAGAAGGAAACGGCCGACCAGCTCCGCAAGGGCGCTGCCGATCTGGCCAAGGATCCCAACAAGAGCGGCAACGGCTTCGGCAGCGGACTGCTGCAGGGAGCGATCGGGGTGTTCCAGCAGCTGGCGCCCCTGGCGATCAAGATGTTCGCCCCTGCTGTGGGCTTCTGAGTCTGGGTCGGGCTTAGTTGTTGACGCCGTACATGAGCCGGCGTGCATCCTGGGTGCCGGGGGTGTAGCCATAGCCATAGGTGCCACCTTTTTCATCGTCGATGATGCGGGGCGTCACCAGGATCACCAGTTCATTGCGGCGCCTTGAGCCTGCCGTGCGGCGGAAGAACTGACCCACGATCGGTAGATCGCCGAGGATGGGCCATTTTGTCACAATCTGCTGGTCTTCATCTGAGATCACGCCCGTCAGGATCAGGGTCTGGCCGTCACGGACCCGCAGACTGCCGGTATCAAGGCGCCGCAGGGCCAAGATATCAACAGAGCCACATCCCGGGATCAATCTTTCCTCAACTGCGGCAGAGATGGATGGAGATAATGTGAAGGTGACAAATCCATTGTCGTCAATCTTCGACACCCTGGCTCCAAAGGTCAGGCCTGAAGTATTGAATTCGGCTTCGCAGGTTACACCCACGTTTTCCACCACCGTAACATTGTAGTTGGTGATTAACTGGGTCCCCACGGTCACAAACGCCTCGTTGGCGCGGTTTCTGCCGATCGATTGCTGTCCAAGGAGGTTGAATCCGGCATCCTGGGCTTCCGTGATCGCTGACGTTGCGTCCACGCCGCCCGCAATGGATTCTGGATTTTCGCTCAGAATCAGGGTGGGAGCGGCCAGGACCTTGGTGTTGTTGGAGACAATCTGTGCCTGGAGGAAATCGAAGAACTGGTTATCGGGATAGTTGAGGGCGGGGTTGCGGCGGCGGGTGCCGGAGTAGTTCTGGGAGCTATCGCTGCTGCGATTGCGATCATTGAAGCGGTTGGAATTGCGGGATCGGCTGTTGCGGTTGGTGGAATCATTGGCGTTAGAGCCGGTCTGGCTGCGGTTCAGAGTTACCTGCCGGCCGGTGATGTTGCCGATGATGTTCTCCACTCGGGAGGTGAGGGCTGAGCTGAGGGATTGGGAGGCGCTGCCGTTGGGAACGACCCTATATTCTCGATTGGTCACAGTTCTTTCAATGAACGGTTCGGATTCCGGGTTGTCTGGATTGAAGTTTGGGTTGTCGACGAAAAATGTGCGTTCGATATCGAACGGCTCAATTGTCGTTCCTGTCTGTCGCGACAAATTGGCATTGATCTCTTCAACCTGGGACTGATTCAGCTGGGTGTTGTCCTGGAAGTTCAGCGTGAGGCTGTTGTTGAAGGAGTCGCCTGAGGTCGAGTTCGATCCGGATCCGGAATTCCTGTCGCGGGAACGGGAATTATTCCGGTTCGAGAAAGAATCTCTGCCCGAATTCTCGCTGAAGCCTTCGGTTGTGTTGAAGTCACTGAAATCATCGCTATTGGCCGGCAGATTGCGCCCGAAGGCCGCCAGCAGGCGGCCGCCATCGTTGACAATGAAATTATTGCCGAAGCGGAAGGCAAAGCTGTTGTCAATTTCAGTATCGTTGTTGAGGGTCACATCCAGAATCTTCACCGAGAGTGCCACCTGCCGCTGGCGCAGATCCAGTTGCTTGAGGTATTGCTCCGCGATCGCCACCAGCGCCACCTCGCCCACCAGGGTGATCGTGCTCAGGCGTGGGTCGGTGGTGGCCTGCAGGCCCACCAGGGGGCCGGTGGTGGCCCCGAAGGCCTCCACCTGCTGCTGGGTGGAGGTAACGGTCTGGTTGGTGGCACTGGCACCAGCCACCTGTTCGTTCTGATTCAGGCCCTGGGACACGGCCGTGGTGATCGAGGTCACCTTGGTGACGCTGGCCCCGAGGTTGGCGAGGTAATCGGCGGCGGAATTGGCGGATACCTGGTTGAGGCGATAGACCTTCGAGAGCTGGGGGCCGATCGTCTTGCTGAGAACGTTCGGCCCCACCATGATCGTGTTGCCTTCGCGGCGAGCCTGCAGGCCACTGCTCAACAGCACGAAGTTGAAAGCCCGTTCGTAGGCCTCGTTCTGGAACGCCACGGTCACCGGGTTCGTCTGCGCGGCTGAGGCGTTGGTTCCCTGCGGCCCCGTGGCGGGATCGGAGTAGGCATACCCATACCCCCCCATCTGGGCCAGCACCATCAGCACATCGCGGGCGTTGGCTCCGCGGGTGGTGAGGGTCACCGGGGGGCCACTCAGGGTCACGTAGCCGCGGTTGCGGATCGTCATCGAGCCCACGGCCATGTCGCCCAGGGGCGGGGCCACGGCCCGTGGCCGCAGGGGAGGCACATAGGCGGGTGTGGGCACTGCGGTGGGACGGCTCAGATTCGGGCTCACGGTCTGGCTCACCGGCAGCTGCGGCGCCGGAAAGCGCACGATCAGGTCCTTGCCGTCGCTGCTGACGATCGGAGGGCTGATCGTCTGGTCCCGGGCGGGGGTCACCTTCAACTGGAACAGGCGCCCCGTGCCGTCGAAGGTGATGCGCTCCATGCCCGCATCCGGCATCGCCAACGATTGCGGCCCGGCCTTGAGGCCGCGGGTGCGATCGGTGCGCAGCTCACCCACCCAGATCGCCCCATCCAGGCGTTGTTCCATCGCGCCGCCCATACCGGCGTCCTGGAGCACCAGCTCGATCGCGTCCGGCAGGCGACGGATCTTCAGCTGGATCCCATCGCTGCTCAGCTGGGCCTGGGCCAGGGCCGGCCGGCTGATCAGCACGGGATCGACCAAGAGGCCCATGCCCAGCAGCCAGGCTCCACCCACCGCACCGAGGCGCCGCAACGACAAAAGACTGACCGGAACTGGCGCGATGGTATCGGCCCCCACCTGTGGCGACCAGCGCCGGGGGGCCTGTTCGGATCTTGGCCGAGGTTGGCCGCTCAGGGACTGGCGGGTCTGGTGGCTTCCCCGGTCTGCGCGGCTGGTTTGGCCTTCCGGGGCCCGTCGCTGGAGCCCCCGCTGTAGAGGGTCACAGCCAGCTTCATCACCGTGGGGGGGGTCTGAAGGGCGGCCAGGAGCAGCTCGGTCGGCGTGTTGCCGGCGGGCTTGTTCTGCGTTCCCGGTGCAAGGTTGAGATCGCTCTGCACCACCAGCAGGCTCAGGCCCTCAAGGCTGCGCAGGAAGGCCAGCAGATCGGGATAGCGGCCCCTGGCGTTGAGCAGCAGTCGGGTGGCTTCCAGGCCGGAGGATTCCAGCGCCGGCTTCGGCGGAGGTGCTTTCTTGCCGTCTTTGGTTTCCTCCAGGCCGCCCGTGCTCTTGGTCGCCTCCGGGGTGGCCGACACGGGCTCCAGCACATCGAGCTGGACCTTGTGACGCGCCGCCTCCTGATCCACCTGGGCCATGAAGGTGGTGATCTCGCCGCTGCCGGCGATCAGGCTGAGCACCTGGCGCTGCTGTCTCTGGGCCTTGGCGTCGTTGAGGTCGAGTTGGCGTAACTGCCCTTGCAGCAGGGGAATGCGCTGTTGCAGGCCCGCCAGGCTCGAGACCCGCTCCTCATCACCGCGCAACCGCAGCCACTGGGGCAGCACCAGGGCCAGGAACAGCATCAGGGCCACCATTCCGCCCACCGCGAGTGGCAGACCCATCAACAGACGCTCGCGCAGATGCGGCGATAACGGTTGGTACCCCTCCTGAAGGTTGGTCATGGCAGCAGGCCCTCCTTCTGCAGCAGTTGATATCGGCGCGCCATGCCCTCGGCACCGAGTCGCTTCAGCAGCACCATTTCCCTGGTGGGCGGCAGCTCTGAGAAGGGGGCGCTCATCTCGAAGCTCACCACCGAGGGCAGCGTTGACCTGGGATCCTTCTCTTCTCGGAAGGCACGGCTCAGGGCCACCCCCTCAGGCTGGAACAGGGGCGACCGCTTCAGCTCCAGCTGCAGCACATTGATGCGGGAAAACGCCTGGGGATCCCGTGCCTGGCCCTTGAGCCTGAGGGTGTCGCCCTCCACCTGCATCTGGCTGATCTGAACACCATCGGGGGTCCGCAGCTGCAGTTCCCGCAGCACGGTGGAGCCGGAGCGCACACCCACCAGCCCCTTGGCCAGTTCGCGGTTCACGCCTGTCACCTTGTCCACCTCGGCCTGCCGGGCCTTGACCTGCCCTTCCAGCACCTCCACCTCCGCTTGAACCGCCGTGAGACGATCGAGTTCAGAGCGCACCAGTTGCTGGCGCAGGAACAGGAAGCCCGCCGTCGCCACCACCAGCAGCACCAGGCCGCCGCCGATCAGGGCGCCGCGCAACAGGAGCTGATCGGTGGAAGTGATCCGATCCGGCAGCTCGGGGATGCCGAGCTCCTGCCGGCGTTCCCGCAGCAGATCGGGGGGGCGGCTGGTCTGCACGGTCATGTCAACGTCCTCGCTGGCGGGGTCCGCGCCGGCAGCAAGCCGCTCAGAGCCAGGGATCCGAACTCACCACCATGCATCTGCTCGGCCTGCACCCCCAGCGCCTGCACCAGAGGCTCGATCCCAGGCAGAGGGCCGGTGAGCAGCAGGCGAATCGAGCGCACGGCCGGGTCGTGATGGCGGTAGTAAGCCAGGCATTTCTGCAGGGTTTCAAGCAGGGCCGGCATCCTCGGCTCGAGGTCTCGTTCATAGACCGGTTCGCCATTGCGCAGCAGCAGCAGGGTGCACAGATGGGGCTCGGGTTGCAGCAGCACGATCAGCTCCTCAGGCTCGGCCTCACGCAGCCGGGGGGCGAGGGCCTCCAGCAGGCAGGCCTGCTGGGGTTCGAGGCGATCCAGGGCCACACCGGCAATCGAAAACACCTCGATCCAGCCATCCACCACGGCCTTCGGTGCCGCCACCATCAGGGCATGGTCCGGGCGACCTGGCAGCGGCTGCAGATCGAGATAGGAGTCATCGAGGGGCAGCCGCACGCCCAGGTCGGGGTTCATCCCGCGCAGTGTGCTCACCGGATCGTCCGGCCAGATGCCATCGGGCCACTCCAGTACCCGCCATGTGCAGGCGATACGGGGCAGGACCGCCAGGACATGCGCATCGATCCAGTCATTCTCCAACAGCAGATCGCCGATGAAATCCCCCAGGGCCGACACCTGCAGGGGGCGCCCCTTCCGGCAGGTGGCCGCCGGGATCGGGGCCTCGATCGAAAGGGGCAGCGGCCGACCCCCTTTGATGCCCTGCCCCAGGATCAGGGCATCGGTGATCTCCAGCAGGACCTGCTGGGGGAAGAGACGTGCCTGAAACGGGCGCCAGCGCTCCTGAAGTCCCGCCAGTACCAAAGGTCGAGCCGTGGTGGATGGCGGAACGGTACCGAATCTTCAGCGCCAGGGCAGCCCTGAGCCCACCGCTTCGCCGATAGTCCGCAGACCGTGGCGGTCCAGCTGCTGCAGCAGGCCCTCAAGGATCGCCGGCACCAGCTGGGGCCCTTCGTAGATCCAGCCGGTGTAGAGCTGCACCAGCGACGCTCCGGCGCTGATCCGCTCCCAGGCCGCCTCAGGGGAATCGATGCCCCCCACGCCCACCAGCGGCAGGGCAGGGCCGGCGGCGGCCCGCAACCGGCGCACCACCTCCAGGGCTCGCCGTCGCAGGGGGCGACCGCTGAGACCGCCCGTCTCCTGCGCCAGGGTCTGGCCGGTCTGGGGCAGGAGCCGACCGGCCAGACCGAGCCGATCGATGCTGGTGTTCACCGCGATCACACCGGCCAGTCCCTCCTCGTAGGCCAGCCGGGCGATGGCATCGATGGCATCGTCCTCCAGGTCTGGAGCGATCTTCACCAGCAGCGGCGGGCAGGCGGGCAGACGCCGCAGGCGCTCCACCAGGCGGCGGAGGAGAACCTCGTCCTGGAGTTCCCGCAGGCCTGGGGTGTTGGGCGAGCTCACATTGATCACCGCGTAATCGGCCAGGGGGGCCAGCAGCTCCAGGGAGGAGGCGTAGTCGTCCGGCGCCAGTTCCAGGGGTGTGATCTTCGACTTGCCGAGATTGATGCCCAGCACGGCCGGCCGCTGGCCGGGCGGCTGCAGCTGCTGGCGCTCCAGGGTGCGGCGCAGGGCCTGGGCGCCATCGTTGTTGAAGCCCATGCGATTCAGGGCCGCCCGCTCCGCCGCCAGCCGGAACAGACGCGGCCGTGGATTGCCGGGCTGGCCGTGCCAGGTCACGGTGCCCAGCTCGAC
Source organism: Synechococcus sp. CCY9201 (assembly GCF_034931105.1). NCBI lineage: Bacteria > Bacillati > Cyanobacteriota > Cyanophyceae > Synechococcales > Synechococcaceae > Synechococcus > Synechococcus sp. CCY9201. Next base: position 12,870 of record NZ_JAYGIC010000083.1, read on the forward strand.
GAAACCGAAGCCGAAGCAATCCCAGATCGCCGCTGCCACGCCGTTCTTGTCGAAGCCGGCCGCCAGACCCACCGGATTGGCGAAGCGGCAGCCGAACAGGGTCTGCTCCAGCCGCGCATCGCGGCGCTGCAGCTCACCGGCCAGCCCGGCCAGGCTGCCGCTCACCAGTGGCCAGCGGCGCCGCAGAGCGGCCTGCCCCAGAGCCAGCAGGGTGAGGCGGCTGAGCTGTTCCGCATCGGCGCCCGCATCGCTCTGCAGCAGGGGGCCCACGAAGCGGCTGTACAGGGCACCCGTTGCCGGCACGCTGCCGGAGCCCCCATTGGTTTCAGCCATCAGCTCTCCCCCACCGTCACGTCCCGCTGCTGCGATCCTGCCGCGCCACGCTCCAGCCGCCAGCGCCCATCCGCCAGGGGCAGCACCTGCCAGTCGCGCCATTGCCAGGCCTGCTGCCGCCGCTGCAGCGTCGACAGCGGCATCTCCACCAGCTGGGCCAGCTCCACCAGGCTGAGGCCGTAGCCGCCCACCGCCAGCCGATCGGCCAGCTCCAGGCGGCTCAGCAGCTGCTGCAGGCCCGGTGGGGCGGGATCCACCAGAGGATCCGGAACCGCGACATCCCCTGCCCCGGCTTGAGCCTTGGCTTGGGCCGCAGGAACAGTGGCGCTGATCGTGAGGTTCTGCACCTGCTCGCCCTCGGCCAGCGGCGGCGTCCGGCCCTTGGAGAAGGCCACGGCGATGGCATCGCAGCGGTCGTTGTCGGGATCGCCGCTGTGGCCGCGCACATGGGCCAGCCGCACCCCCGGCAGCCGCGCCCGATCCAGGGCTTCCCACAGGTCACGGTTGAGCACGGGATTGCCGGCGGCGGTGCGCCAGCCCTTGCGCTTCCAGCCGGCCATCCATTTGTCGAGGCCGTCGATCAGATAGCGGCTGTCCGTGCGGATCGCCATGCCCTCCTGATGGGGCAGGTCCGCCAGGGCCTCAAGCAGGGCCAGGGCCGCCGTGAGTTCCATGCGGTTGTTGGTGGTGGCGCGATCGGCTCCGCCCATCTCCCGCACCGAACCATCCGAGAACCGCAGCAGGGCCCCCCAGCCGCCGGGGCCCGGATTGCCGCTGCAGGCCCCATCACAGGCTGCAGCCACCACACGGACCGTCTCAGCCGCCACTGTTCACGGGGGCGATTGTCCGGTAAAACGCACGTTCAAGCCTGGCGCCATGCCAGGGCAGCGGAGTTTGCACCATGAAGCGAACCTACCTGGCCCTGGCGGGGCTGGCCCTGGCGAGCTCGGCGTTGCCGGCAGTCGTCCCCCCTCTGGCGCGAGCCGCTGGCCTGTTCAGCAGTCAACCCCTGGAAGCTTCCCGGTTCGCGGTGCTGGGTCGCCCAGTCGGCAGCAACTCCTGGAATCTGCTCGTGCTTGAGCAGATCAAACCCCAGCCTCTCTGCTGGGAGAAGCAGAGCAATGGGCTGATCGATCCCGCCCTGAACCGCTTCGACTTCACCGGCATCTGCAGCCGCTACCTGGACAGCAACGGCTATTCCCTGCGGGTTGACGACCAGGATCTCGCGAGCCAGTACCGGCTGCGGCTTCAGCAGGAGGGCAGCGAGCTGCAACTGCAGGCCATGTCCGGCGATGACCCCACAGTCCTGGTGGTGGGCAGGGCCAGCGTGCCCCAGCGTGACCGCGATGCCTTTGTGGCGATCGATCTGGAGCCGGGCTGGCAGCTGCAGCGTCGCGCTTTCGGCGAGCAGACCCTCAGCCATATCTATTTCGCCAACAGCACCCCGTTGCCCGAGCTGATCGCCAAGGCCTCCGGATCAGGCAAGGCCCGACCCGATGGCACCTCCCTGGCTCTCGCCACCGGCAGCCTGCGCCCTGGGGCGCTGAGCGATCCCTCCAACTCTGATGACTCTCTGCAGGCATCACTGCGCCCCGGCCAGACCGTGAGCCTGCCGGTGATTCCTTTCCGGGAGTGAGCTGAGCGCAGACAGTTGCCGCACCGCCCCTCTTCCCCTGGCAACCCCTGAACAGAGTCGTTATGGTTACGGCGTGTGAGGGGTGCGGAACCCACTTTCAGGGTCGAAACGAGGACAGACTCCCGGAAACGTTCCACCTCTTGGCCCTGCCTTTGGCGGGGCTTTTTTTTGGCTTGGTCTTTTGGACCTGGTCCTTTGGGCTTGGCCTTGCTTTCCAGGCAGCCCTCAACAAAAAACCGGCTCCCCGAAGGAAGCCGGCTGCAGAGGTGATGCGGGGTGAGCCGAAGCCCACCCCATGGCGATCACTTGACGGTGACCTTGCCGCCAACCTCTTCGATCGCCTTCTTGAGAGCCTCGGCTTCGTCTTTGGAAATGCCTTCCTTGACAGCCTTGGGGGCAGCTTCCACAAGGGCTTTGGCTTCGCCGAGGCCGAGGCCGGTGGCCTCGCGGACGGCCTTGAGCACCTTGATCTTGGAGGCGGCGTCGAAGCTCTCGAGCACGACGTCGAACTCGGTCTGTTCTTCAACGGCCTCGGCAGCGGCGGCGGGAGCCGCAGCCATCACGACGCCCGCGGAAGCGGCGGCGGACACACCGAAGGCCTCTTCGATCTGCTTGACAAGCTCAGAGGCTTCCAGCAGGGAGAGGGTCTTCAGCTGTTCGAGAATCTGGTCAGTAGCGGTAGACATGGTTGGGAATCAGCAACAGATCTGTGGGAGACAGTCGGATCGGGTGAGCTCCGCAGCGGAACAACGCCTCAGGCGGCGTTGCCCTCGCCATCGGCGTGCTGCTGGAGCGCCCGGGCGAGACCGGAGGGAACTTCGTTGATGCCCACCGCAACCTTGGTGGCCACGGCATTGATCGCACCGGCGATCTGGGCCATGAGCACCTCCTTGGAGGGCAGATCCCCGATGGCCTTGATGTCGTTCTGGGAGAGGAGCTTGCCTTCGAACAGGCCGCCCTTCACCTCCGACTTCTTGGTGTCCTTCTGGAAGGACTGCACGGCCTTCACCACACCACCGACATCGCCCTTGACCAGGACGAAGGCGTTGGTGCCGGTGAGCAGGGAATCGAGTTCCGACCAGGCGCTGTTGCCATCAATGGCCCGACGCATCAAGGTGTTTTTGGTCACCTTGCACACGCCGTTGCTGGCCTGCAGACGGGTCCGCAGATCAGACATCTCCTTGATGGACAGACCCTGGTAATCCAGGACCAGCGCCATTTCGGCTTCACCGAGGAGCCCCTTGAGCTCTTCGACGATCTGTTGCTTGTTCTCCAGCGTGCGGCCCATAGGAAAGGAACGGATCGGGGGAACAAGCCGGGTACGCAGCCCCAGGGGCCTCACAAAAGGCACCTCGAGGGCTGCGGCCTGTTCAGACGATCCGGACGAATCCGGGTGCGCAGAAACCAGTCGCGTGCACCTCGGCAGGATTTACGGGTCAGGATCACCGGCGAACCGGACACCTGAATCGACCTGCTGTCTTGGGTAGGGCGCGTGCCCTTCTGGCCGAAGCCAGCTCATCACCTTACAGGACAGGGGGGATTGAACCCTTCACAGAAGACACTCTGCTGATGCCAGAGACCTGCTGATGGCGCAGACCGGCAGCCGCCCCTGACTTACTGGCGGCGCAGAAACGTCTGCAACCGGTCGCTGCGGGGCTGGGTGAACAGCTGTTCAGGACTCCCCTGCTCCTCAATCAGCCCATCGTTGAAGAACAGCACTCGATTCGACACCTCCCGGGCGAAGCGCATCTCGTGGGTCACCACCACCATCGTCATGCCATCGGCGGCGAGCCCCTGCATCACGGCCAGCACCTCGCCCACCAGCTCGGGATCGAGGGCGCTGGTGGGCTCGTCGAACAGCATCAGGGCCGGATTCATGCAGAGGGCCCGGGCAATCGCCACCCGCTGCTTCTGGCCGCCGGAGAGCTGGTCAGGCCAGGCCCGGGCCCGTTCCGCCAGCCCCACGGTGGTGAGGTGATGCAGGGCCCGATCGCGGCACTCGGCCAGCGGCACCCCCAGGATGCGACGGGGCGCCAGCATCAGGTTGTCCAGCACGCTCAGGTGCGGGAACAGGTTGAACTGCTGGAACACCATGCCAACCCGGCTGCGCAGGCGCGTCTGTGCATCCCAGCTCAGCCGCGGCGCCGAGAGGTCGTGACCCATCAGCTCCAGCCTGCCCGCCTGAAAACTCTCGAGCCGGTTCAGGCAGCGCAGAAAGGTGCTCTTGCCGCATCCTGAAGGGCCGATCACCGACACCACATCGCCGGCCTCGAACGTGGCGCTCACCCCCCGCAGCACCGTTCGGGTGCCGTAACTCTTGTGCAGCTGGTGACAGGCCAGCAGAGGCGGATCTGCGGAGCTGGCGATCATGGAGTGCACTCCAGCGCGCGGACAGGGCCGTGACCAGTATTGAACCGAAGCGCCGGTTGTGGTGTCGGCTGCGGCAACGGCTGTGGCCTCTGCGGGGTCTGCGGCTGCAGCGCCTGCTGGCCCTGGTGGTGCTCAGCCTGGTCCTGGCGCTGGGCGCTGTCGGGCTCCACCCCGCAGCCGCGGGCCCAGAGGGAGGAGCAGACGCGGCGACCGCCAAGCCGACCTGGACCGTGGGCACCGATCCCACCTACGCCCCGTTCCAGATGAAGGCCGGGGCCCACGATGAGCTGCAGGGCTTCGACATTGATCTGATCCAGGCGATCGGGAAGAACAGCGGCCATCCGATCCGCTTCGTCTCCCTGCCGTTCGACGGCCTGATCCCGGCGCTCCAGGGCGGCAGCGTCGACATGGTGATCAGCGCCATGACGATCACGGCCGAACGGGCCCAGGCGGTGGACTTCTCACGGCCCTACTTCGTCGCCGGCCTGGGGATCCTGGTGCGCGAGGGCAACACCACCATCCACAACCTCAAGGATCTCGAGGGCCGCACGATCGCGGTGCAGATCGGCACCACCGGCGCCAAGGCCATGGCCGAGGTCCCCGGAGCCCGGGTCACGACCTTCGACGCCGCACCCCTGGCGCTGCAGGAACTGATCAACGGCAACGTCGAGGCCTACGTCAACGATCTGCCGGCCACCCTGCATGCCATCCAGGCGGCCGGCCTGCGGGGCCTGCGCGTCGCCGGCACACCCCTCACCAACGAGTTCTACGGGATTGCCTTCCCCCGCAACTCCCCCCTGCGCGACACGGTGGATCACGGCATCGAGCGGATGCTGGCCGACGGCAGCTACGCCCGCCTCTACCAGCGCTGGTTTGGCCAGAGCCCACCGGAGCTGCCGGAGCAGGCGCCGGCCCTGGCGGAGGCCCGCAGGGAGGCGGCCCTCAATCCGGCCCAGCTGCTCCGCAACCTGATGCGCGGCGCCGGCGTGACCCTGTCGCTCACCCTGGTGTCGTTCAGCTTCGGGCTGATCGGTGCCGGCCTGGTGGCCTATGGGCTGATGGGCGGAGGACCGGTGCTGCGCGGTCTGTGCCGCGTCTACGTCGACCTCTTCCGCGGCACCCCGATGCTGGTGCAGCTGTTCATGATCTATTTCGGGCTGCCGGCCCTGCTCAATGGGCTGGGGCTGCCCTTCAACCTGGATCGCTTCGTGGCCGCGGTGATCGCCCTCAGCCTCAACGTGGCGGCCTATCTGTCGGAAACCCTGCGCGCCGGCATCGAATCAATCGATGCCGGCCAGTGGGAAGCGGCCGATGCCCTGGCGATGAACCCGATCGCGCGGATGCGCTTCGTGGTGCTCCCCCAGGCCCTGCGGCGCGTGCTGCCGCCCCTGGCCAATGAATTCATCACCCTGATCAAGGACACCAGCCTGGCGGCGGTGATCGGCTTCGACGAACTGTTCCGCGAGGGGCAGCTGGTGGTGGCCACCACCTACCGGGCATTTGAGGTGTATCTGGCGGTGGCTCTGGTGTATCTGGTGATGACCTCGGTGACCTCCTGGCTGTTCAAGCGGCTGGAGCACCGCCTCAATCCCCAGCGCCATGCCATGGCCACCTGAGGGCCTGGCGTCCGGGGGCTGCGTGCTGCGGCATCAAAAAACCCGGCCTTGCGGATGCAAAGCCGGGTGCAGTGAGCAGGGTCCTGAGCTGATCAGGCGTCCGTCTGTCTGATCAGGCGTCCTTTTTGATGTCCTGCAGGGCGCTGAAGTCGACTTCAACCGAGGGACCCATCGTGGAGGTCACGAACAGGGAGCGCCAGTAGCGGCCCTTGGCTCCACTGGGCTTCTGGCGGTCGATGGTTTCCTGCAGGGCCTTGAGGTTGTCGAGCAGCTTGTCGGCATCGAAGCTGGCCTTGCCGAAGCGCACGTGCACGATGCCGGTGCGGTCGGCGCGGAACTCGAGTTTGCCGGCCTTGAACTCGCTGATCGCGCCGGCCAGATCGGTGGTCACGGTGCCGGCCTTGGGGTTCGGCATCAGGCCGCGGGGGCCCAGCACACGACCCAGCTTGGCCACCTTGGGCATCATGTCCGGGGTGGCGATCAACAGGTCGAAGTCCATCGCCCCACCGGCGATCGCATCCACCAGCTCCTCATCGCCAGCCAGATCGGCACCGGCGGCCTTGGCGGCGGCCACGGCCTCACCGCGGGCGATCACGGCGATGCGGATGCTCTGGCCGGTGCCGTGGGGCAGGGCCACGGTGGTGCGCAGCTGCTGGTCGGTGTACTTGGGATCGATGCCGAGGCGCACGTGGGCTTCGATCGTCTCGTCGAACTTGGCATTGGCGTTGGCCTTCACCAGATCGATCGCCTCGAGGGGCGCATAGGCGCGCTCTTCGACCGTGGCGGCCAGAGCGGAAAAACGCTTGGAAACTTTGGGCATGGCTGGGGTTGGGGTACGGGCGACCGCCAGGGCCCGGACGCAACGGTGCGCCGGACGGATGGCTGGGTCTCCCCCGAATCAGGGAACAGGAACGGAATCAGTGAGTCGTTGCAAGCGCAGGCGCTGCGAGCGACTCAGTCGTTGACGGCGACGCCCATGTTGCGGGCGGTGCCTGCGATGATGCGCATGGCCGACTCAACGCTGGTGCAGTTGAGGTCGGGCAGCTTGGTCTTGGCGATCTCTTCGAGCTGAGCTCTGGAGATTGCACCCACGGATCCCTTGGCGGAGGTGGCGGCACCTTTGTCGATGCCGGCCGCCTTGGAGATCAGCACCGAGGCGGGCGGGGTCTTGGTGATGAAGGTGAAGCTGCGGTCTTCAAAGACCGAGATCTCCACCGGGATCACGTACCCGGCTTTTTCCTGGGTGCGGGCGTTGTACTCCTTGCAGAACGCCATGATGTTGACCCCGTGCTGGCCGAGGGCGGGGCCCACCGGCGGTGCGGGGTTGGCTTTGCCGGCCTGGAGGGCCAGCTTGATCACGGCTACAACTTTTTTGGCCATCGGCGGGGCTAGGGATCTGACTCCCTAACGGGAGAGTGGACGGGACTCCCAGAGGGAGCTGTGCGGATGGCCGCTCCAGGGAGCGGCTGGCTGATGGCCATCGCCCGAAGCGATGGCCATCCAAGGGCCGTCCTCCGCAGGGAGACGGCCGCAACAAAGCGATCGGCTAGCTCTGCTTGCTGATCTGGGAGAACTCGAGTTCCACCGGCGTTTCCCGGCCGAAGATCGAGAGCAGGGCCTTGAGCTTGCTGCGCTCGCCCGAGACCTCGATGACCTCGCCCTGGAAATCCTTGAACGGACCGGCGGTGACCAGGATCTGATCGCCCTCGGCCAGATCCACCTTCAGAACAGGTTTCTTCTCGGCGGCACGTTTGAAGATCCGATCCACCTCGGTGCGGCTGAGGGGCCGGGGCTTGATGTGGCCGCGGGCCTTACCGGTGGCGCGACGCTCTTCCTGCCCCACGAAATTGATCACGTTGGGGGTGCTGCGCACCGCCATCATCGTGTCCTCGTCGAGCACCATCCGCACCAGCACATAACCGGGGAACACCTTTTCCTCGATCGACTGGCGGGAGCCGTCCTTCTTGATCTTCACCCCGGGGGTCTGGGGGATCTCGATCTCGAGGATGCGGTTGTCGACCCCGAGGGTGACGGCCCGCTGCTCAAGGGTGGCCTTCACCTTCTTCTCGCAGCTGGAGGCCACCTGCACCGCAAACCAGCGGGCCACCGGTGCCTTCACGGTCTCGGCACCGGGAAGCTCCAGCACCCCATCGGGACCCATGACTCCCGCCACAGCCAGGGCCGCAGGGTCAGCGTCCGGGCCTCCCGGTGTGGTGGCCAGGGTCTCGGAAGCGTCGTCAACGACGCGCTGAGTCTCAGAGGCCTCCTCGGCATCGGGCGCGAGGCTGACGGGTTCGGGCACTTCCAGATCGATCTCGGACACGGGGCTCTCGGGGGGACGGAAACTCAGCGGAACACCTGGGTGGCGGCCCAGCCATAGAGGCGGTCGATGGCGGCGATGGCGGCGGCCGAGAGGCTCACCATCAGGATCACCGCCACCGCCTCGCTGAACAGCTGCTGGCGGCTCGGCCAGACCACCTTGCGCAGCTCGGCCATGGTGGCAGCCACAACGTTGCCTTCGCTCTCGGCCACCTCGCTGGTGGCAGCGGGGGCCTCGGCCACGGCCGCATTGGAGCCGCCGCCTTCGGTCGTGGGCCGGGTCTGGGGAAGGGTTGGATCGGAGTTGGAGTCCACTGGCGCTCGCGCACCGGTGCGTCCGCGCGTACCGGCAAACGATCACCCTACCGGACGGGTTCCAGCAGCTGTTTCAGGCCTGGGCCTGCTGCCCGCGATGCTCAGTCCTCCGCACCCTCCACCAGCCGCAGGAAGCGCAACGGCGCGCCGGGGTCGTCGGCCAGGCTCACCCGCACGCCGCTGGCCCCCTGGAAGCGGTCTTCCAGCAGTTCGGTGGCCAGGGGGTTCTCGATGCGGCGGCGCAGCAGACGCCGCATCGGCCGGGCGCCGTATTCCGGTTCGTAGCCCTGGATGGCGAGGGCTTCGATCGCAGGCTCGTCCACCTGAAGCTCCAGCTGCTGTTCGCGCAGCAGACCGGCCAGCTCCGCCAGCTGCAGCCGCACGATCCGCTGCAGATCGGCCGGCTCCAGCGGACGGAAGCGGATCACCTCATCAATGCGGTTGAGGAACTCCGGCCGGAAGTGACTGGCCAGAGCCTGATCCACGGCGCGCTCCAGAGCGGCTTCGGCGGCAACGGTTTCGGCGACAGCGCTTTCGGGCCCAGCGGCGCTACTGGCCAGGGCAGCACTGGCCATGGCAGCCCGCCGGGCCCGGGCGTGCTCGAGGATCGCCCGGCTGGCCAGGTTGCTGGTCATGATCACCACGGTGTGGCGGAAGTCCACGGTGCGGCCCTGGGAATCGGTGAGGCGGCCGTCGTCGAGCACCTGCAGCAGCAGGTTGAACACCTCCGGGTGGGCCTTCTCCACCTCATCGAGCAGCAGCACCGCATAGGGCCGGCGCCGCACGGCCTCGGTGAGCTGACCACCCTCCTCGTAGCCCACGTAGCCGGGCGGAGCTCCCACCAGCCGGGCCACGGCGTTGCGCTCCATGTATTCGCTCATGTCGAGTCGCACCAGCGCCTCCTCCTCGTCGAACAGGGCCGCCGCCAGGGCCTTGGCCAGTTCCGTCTTGCCCACGCCGGTGGGCCCGAGGAACAGGAACGAACCCACCGGCCGCCGCGCCGACTGCATGCC
>NZ_JAYGIC010000084.1:0-16443 GCF_034931105.1 Synechococcus sp. CCY9201
GCGCGATCCGGCGGCGCAGGTCAGCGATCGGCGTGGCCGGCCGGCTGAGCACTTGCCAGCGCTCCACCTGCAACTGAGACCAGATGCCCTGGCGGGCCAGGCGTTCGGCGGCGCTGCTGAGCAGGGGGTGGGGCGCGCTGGAGGGGCGCCGCAGCCGGCCCGACACGGACAGGCGCCAGCCCTGTTGCAGGGGTGGGCAGGCGTTGAACAGCAGTTCGCTGCGGCCTGCTGCCGTCTGGAGAGGAACGCGGCAGGGTCTGCTGGCGCCGCTGGTGCCTGCGCCGCCGTTGCTCCCTGTGCCGCTGGTTTCAGTGGTGCTGGTTTCAGGGGCGCTGGTTGTACTGAAACGGGGATCACTCAGCAGCCAACCGCTGAGCTCCACCTCCAGGCTTGGCTGCGTGGCCGAGAGCCGCAGGGAGGGATCCCCTGCGGCAGGCCCGGTCGGTTCCAGGGCGGATCGACCGGCGAGCAGCAGGACCAGGGCGAGGCAGGCCAGCGGCAACCCCAGGCCGGGCCGGTTGTGGGTGGCTTGCATCGATCGCGCTGCACTGGGATGCAGCGTTCCCCAGGGCCGCCACAGCGCGATTCAGAACTGGGGAATCTGCAGCAGCAGCTCGCATAGCTGCGGACTGGGAACGGACTGACCGACCAACGGGGCCACAATCGCAGCCACCGGCCGCAGCCGACAGGGCCAGACCGCCCGTTCACTGAGGCGTCCCACCTGGAAGCTGCCGAGGATCAGCACGGCCATCAACAACGAACGGCGCAGGGGCGGCATGGCGCGCTGCTCAGGCGGGCACCATGGCGTCCTCCCGCTGCTCCTGCGGGTGCAGCGCCAGCCACTCCTGCCGCTTGTCGGGGCTGAGCAGCGGGAAGCCGAGGCTGCGGCGCTCCTCCAGCCAGGCCTCCGCCACCTGCCGGGCCAGGGTGCGGATCCGGCCGATGGTGGCGGTGCGCTCGGTCACCGAGATCACGCCGCGGGCCTCCAGCAGGTTGAAGGTGTGGCTGCACTTGAGCACGTAGTCGAGCGCCGGGGCCGGCAGCTTCTGAGCCACCAGATCGGTGGCTTCGGCTTCGTAGAGGGCGAAGAGCTGCTTGAGCCGCCCGGGATTGGAGGCCTCGAAGTTGTAGGTGCACTGGCCCTTCTCGAAGGGCAGCCAGATGTCGCCGTAGCTGCGGTTCCCATCCCAGCTCAGCTCCCAGATGCTCTCCACATCCTGCAGATACATGGCGAGGCGTTCGAGGCCGTAGGTGATCTCGATCGACACGGGCCGGCAGTCAATGCCGCCGCACTGCTGGAAATAGGTGAACTGGGTCACCTCCATGCCGTCGAGCCACACCTCCCAGCCCACGCCCCAGGCGCCGAGGGTTGGCGATTCCCAGTTGTCTTCCACGAAGCGGATGTCGTGATCAGCGGGGCGGATGCCGAGGGCCTCGAGGGAGGCGAGGTAGGTCTCCTGGATCGCATCCGGTGAGGGCTTGATCAGCACCTGGTACTGGAAATAGTGCTGCGCCCGGTTGGGGTTGTCGCCATAGCGGCCATCGGTGGGGCGCCGGCAGGGCTCCGGATAGGCCACAGCCCAGGGCTCGGGGCCGATCGCCCGCAGCACCGTGTGGGGACTCATCGTGCCGGCTCCCTTTTCGGTGTCGTAGGGCTGAAGGATCAGGCAACCCCGTTCGGCCCAGAAGCGGTTGAGGGTGTGGATGATGTCCTGGAAGTGCATGGGGGGGAGATCTGCCCAAGGGCGGTGAGGGCATTGTCTCCCTTGGATCGGGCCAGGAGCCCCTGCAGGGAGCTGGGACCACGGAGATTGCCTCAGCGCGAGGCTCTGCCTCAGCCAGGGGCGGCTGCGTCAGGGTGGAGAGGTCTCGAGCAGGCGGCTCAGCGACTGATTCACCGACTCGCGTGGGTGGCTGAGGTCTTCGAACTCTTCCGGTGCCAGGGCCTTGCTCCACAACCAGCCCTGGCCATGCTGCACTCCGAGGCAGCGCAGACATCGCCCTCGGCGCAGACATCGACGCTCATGCCCCGGCAGCCTCCCAGCAGCCAGTGCAGGAAACCCTGGCGGTAGAGATCGGAATGCCGTGAGACACGATGCCGCGATCCACCTTCACCTTGCTGTCGTTGACGATCGAGATTCAATCGGGGAGCCGTCAAGGGCTGGTCTTCGGTCACGCCACCAGTTGCAGCAGGCCCATCTGCCCGCCTGCAAGTGTCCGATGCCGCGCCCGGGAAAACCCGGCGCTCTGCGCCAGATGTTCCTGATCCGGGCCGCTGGGGAAGCGGGCCAGACTCGTTTCGAGGTAGGCGTATTGCTCCTCCAGTCCGACCTGGCGGGCGAGGGGCACCACCAGGCGGCGCAGATACAACCTCTGAAAACCCTTCTGGAACCTGTCTTCAGGCCGGTTGAAATCCAGTACGGCGGCACGACATCCCGATCGCATGACTCTTCGCAGTTCCTTGAGGCCGGCGGCGGGGTCGGCCAGGTTGCGCAGGCCATAGGCCATCACGGCGCCGTCGGCCCAGCCATCCTCCAGGCCCGTTGCCAGGGCGTCGCCCTGGCTCCAGCGCAGCCGCAGCCAGGGCGACGCCTGGCTGCGCTGCTCCGCCAGCCGTAACGGGGCCGCGGCTGCATCCAGACCAAGCACAAGTCCTCCTGGCCTCACCTTCTCGGCCAGAACCAGCGCCAGATCACCGGTGCCGCAGCACAGGTCAAGCAGGCGCTGGCCGGGCTGTGGCTGCAGCCAGGCCACGGCCTGTCGCTTCCAGATCCTGTGCAGACCGAGGCTCAAGGCGTCGTTGAGCCGGTCGTAGGCGGGGGCAATGCTCTCGAACAGATCACGCACTGCGGTGGGATCGCCCGGCATCACGGAGGTTTTCAGGAGGTCGTCTCGTCCCAGGGGAGCACAATCGCATCGAGGCTGATTCCGCTCTCGATCCCAGGGGTCTGAGGGGCTGGTCCCTGGGCCTGCAGGCCACTCGGTCCCGTGAGGGTGAGCAGCATCACGGTGGCCAGGCCCACGGCGGCCGAGCAGACCATGCAGCCGGCCAGCATCAGCGAGAACTCCTGACGGTCGTTGGCCGCCTGCATCAGCTGCAGGGCCCAGGCCACCAGCGCCACCACCGCGGCCACCATCACCAGGGCCAGCAAAGTGGTAACAGCAGGTGAGAGGGCGAGCAGGGAGGTCAAGGGAGTGGGAGGCGCACGGTGCGGTTCGGCACCGACTCAATGTAACGAGGCTTTACAGAGCTTCGCGGCTGTTGATCTCGTTCGGAGGCTCCTGAACAGGGCGGATCGGCAAGTGCCGGTCCAGCAGGTCCCGCTTGATCTCCTCCACCGTCAGCACGCCGTCGTGCAGCAGGGAGGCCAGCAGGGCCGCCGAGGCCTCGCCCTGCTCCAGCGCCGCGGCGATGTGGTCGATGCAGCCGGCACCGCCGGAGGCGATCACCGGGACTTCCACAGCGGAGGCCACGGCGTGGGTGAGCTCCAGGTCATAGCCGCTCTGGGTGCCGTCCCCATCCATGGAGGTCAGCAGGATCTCGCCGGCGCCGAGTTCCACCACCCGTCGCGCCCAGCTCACGGCATCGAGTCCGGTGTTCTCCCGCCCCCCCTTGACGTACACGTCCCAACCGCCGTCGGTTCCGGCGCGCCGGCGAGCATCAATCGCCACCACAATGCACTGCGCCCCGAAGCGTTCAGCACCGGCGGCCACCAGATCCGGCTGGCGCACCGCCGCCGAGTTGAGGCTGATCTTGTCGGCACCGGCCCGCAGCAGTTCGGTGATGCCGTCCACGCTGCTGATCCCGCCCCCCACCGTGAACGGAATGGTCACGGCTTCGGCGGTGCGGCGCACCAGGTCCACCAGGGTGGCCCGCCCCTGGTGGCTGGCGGCGATGTCGAGAAAAACCAGTTCATCGGCGCCGGAGGCGCTGTAGCGGCAGGCCAGCTCGACCGGATCGCCGGCATCGCGGAGCCCCACGAAATTGACCCCCTTGACGACACGGCCCTCGGCCACGTCCAGGCAGGGAATGATGCGCTTGGCAACCACGGGTGGCAGGCAGGGGAGGAGGGGGAGGTCGGGCCTGAGGTGAATGGAGCGGCGCTGTTAAGGTTGCGCCACTTTTCCACCGCGCCGGACATGTCCCAGGCTGCCATCACCATCGGGTCGAAGGTGCGGGTCACCCGGGTTCGCGACCGTATTCCGGCCGATCTGGTGGCCATGCTCAAGGCGGATGCCACCGGTACCGTCCGCGATTTCAAGGTGACAGACGGCAAGGGCATCGGCGTGGTGGTCGAGCTTGCCGGTGGTGCCACCTCCTGGTTCTTCGACGACGAGATCGTGCCGCTCTGAGCAGCGGCATCTCTGTTCGGTCTTCATCGACGTCCTCCCTGCATCCACCGTGAGCGAGAGTCCACAACCCAGCGGGTCTCCGGACATCGCGTCTCCGGCACCGGCCGCTGGAGGGGCTGCTCGCCAGTTGCTGGGCATGAAGGGCGCCAGCAGCACCAGCAGCATCTGGAAGATCCGGTTGCAGCTGATGAAGCCTGTCACCTGGATTCCCCTGATCTGGGGAGTGCTCTGCGGCGCAGCTGCGTCCGGCAACTTTCACTGGACCCTGCCGCAGGTGGGTGCCTCGTTCGCCTGCATGCTGATGAGCGGGCCCCTGCTGGCCGGCTACACCCAGACGATCAACGACTACTACGACCGCGAGATCGACGCAATCAACGAGCCCTATCGGCCGATTCCCTCCGGCGCCATTCCCCTGGGCCAGGTGAAGGCCCAGATCTGGATCCTCTTGTTGGCTGGACTCGCCGTGGCCTGGGGGCTCGATCTCTGGGCCGGCCACACCACGCCGGTGCTGCTGCTCCTGGCCCTGGGGGGCTCGTTCGTGAGCTTCATCTACTCGGCACCGCCCCTGAAGCTGAAGCAGAACGGCTGGCTGGGCAACTACGCCCTCGGAGCCAGCTATATCGCCCTGCCCTGGTGGGCTGGCCAGGCTCTTTTCGGGCAGCTCACCTGGACCACGGCCCTGCTCACCCTCGCCTATTCCCTTGCCGGTCTCGGTATTGCCGTGGTCAACGACTTCAAAAGCGTTGAAGGCGACCGTGCCCTCGGTCTGCAGAGCCTGCCGGTGGTTTTCGGCGTTGAGAAGGCCAGCTGGATCAGTGCCGGCATGATCGACATCTTCCAGCTGGCGATGGTGGCTGTTCTGATCGCCATCGGCCAGCATTTCGCCGCCGTGTTGCTGGTGCTGCTGGTGATCCCCCAGATCACCTTCCAGGACATCTGGCTGTTGCGGGATCCCATCGCTTTCGATGTCAAGTATCAGGCCAGCGCCCAACCCTTCCTGGTCCTCGGCATGTTGGTCACGGCTCTCGCCATCGGTCACAGCGATCTGGTCGGCGCCGCCCTCGGCTGATGTGAACCCACGCACTTTCCAGTTGCTTCGCGCCGGCCTTGTGGCCGCTGTTCTCGGCTCCGGGCTGGCTCTGGGCCAGTCCGCCCTGGTCGCCGCGGTGGATCGGCAGCTTCCCGATGCGCGCCGCATCAGCAGCTTCAATCGTCCAGGGACGTTCACCATCTTTTCGGCCGATGGCCAGGTGATCCAGAAGCTGGGTCCAGCCACCCGGGAGAAGTTGGTGGCGGGCCGCATGCCCGAGCTGGTGCGGCAGGCCTTCATCGCGGCCGAAGACCGTCGCTTTTATCAGCACAACGGCATCGATCCGCTTGGGATCGGCCGGGCTGCGCTGCGTAACCTGAGCCGGGGATCGGTGGAGGAAGGCGCCAGCACCATCACCCAGCAGCTGGCCCGCACCGTCTTTCTCAGTCAGGACCGCACCCTGCTGCGCAAGCTCAAGGAAGCTGCTCTGGCCGGCAAGCTCGAGCGCCAACTGACCAAGCAGCAGATCCTTGAGCAATACCTCAACTTCGTCTATCTCGGTTCCAGCGCCTATGGCGTCGCCGATGCGGCCTGGATTTACTTCTCCAAGACTCCCGATCAGCTCACCCTGCCGGAGGCGGCCCTGATTGCTGGGTTGCCGCCGGCACCCTCGGTCTATTCACCGCTGGTGAATCCCGACCTGGCCCTGCAGCGGCGCGCCATTGTGCTGCGCCGGATGCGGGAAGCTGGTTTCCTGGATACGGCTCAGGAGGCGGAGGCTCAGGGTGCACCGCTGGCCCTCAAGCCCGCCGAGCCCAAGTACTGGGTCAGCAAGGCGCCGTATTTCACCAGCTGGGTGTCTCAGGAGCTCACCAAGGTGCTCACCCCCGAGCAACTTGAGGTGGGTGGGCTGACGATTCGGACCGGCCTCAACCTGGCCTGGAATGACCAGGCCCAGAAGACGATCGACACCTACGCCACCGGCGCCATGGAAGGGGCTCTGGTGGCGATGGAGCCGGGCACCGGCCTGGTGCGGGCCATGGTGGGGGGGAACGATTTCGAATCCAGCCAGTTCAACCGCGCTGTTCAGGCGCTGCGCTCACCCGGTTCCACCTTCAAGCTGTTCGTTTATCTCAGCGCTCTTCAGGAGGGCATGCGGCCGGAGACTCTGGTGCTCGACAAAGCCCGTTGCTTTGCCGGTTACTGCCCAAAGAACTTCGGCAATCGCTACATGGGCCGGGTGCCGATGGTGGTGGCCCTCCAGAACTCGCTCAATATCGTGGCGGTGGGACTGCTGCAGCAGCTGGGTTTCGACAAAGTGATCGCCACGGCCAAGAGCCTCGGCATCACCCGCGAGTTGGGACGCTTCTACCCGATGGCGATCGGGGCCTACGAACAGACGGTGCTCGACATGACTGCCGCCTACGCCGCAATCAATAACCGTGGGGTGTATGTCAGTCCCACCCCCTTCGAGGAGATCTATGGCCCCGATGGGGAATTGCTCTGGAGCCGCCGCCACGATGGTGATCGGGGTCATCGCGCCGTCGACAGCGACATCGCCGACGCGATGACCTGGATGCTGCAGCAGGCGGTCCGCTCCGGTACCGGTGGGGGCGCCGCCCTGGCGGATCGACCGGTTGCCGGCAAGACCGGCACCTCGGAGGGAGGACGGGATCTCTGGTTCATCGGCTCGATCCCCCAGCTCACCACCGGTGTGTGGCTGGGGTATGACAACAGCCGCGAGACCCGCAACACCAGTGTGGTGGCCACCTACGCCTGGAACCACTTCATGAAGCCGGTGGTGAAGGGGCTGCCGGTGCGGCAGTTCCCGCCCAAGCCGGTGCTCACCGGTCGTTACAAGCCCACCAAGCCGGCTCCCGCCAAGGGGCCTCCAAAGGGGCGGCCAGGATCTGCCGCGCAGGAGGCCCCCGATCCGGCATTGCCGCGCGCCGATTCGGCCGACTCCCGCCAAGATCCTGCCCCGCGTCCTGCAGCGCCGTCACGCCAGGCCTCTCCTGATCCCCCCCCCTCGCGTCCAGCTCCCGATCGTCCGCCAGGCTCTGTTCGCCAACCGTCGGAGCCCGATGGTGGATCCCAGCCCTCTCTGAATCGGATTCTCGACGACGTGCGTCAACAGCCAATCGCCCCGCCACCGGTTGCCCCGCCACCGCCACCACCACCGCCACCAGTGGAGCCGCCGCCCCAACCCTGACTTTCACCATGGGCAGGACATCGCAACGCAACAGCTTCAATCAGGCTGCAGTGGTCAATGCTGCGGCGTAGAAGCCATCGCCTCCCATGGCCGAAGGCCAGCGTTGCCACTGCTCGATCAGCACCAGCTCGGGGTGCCGTTGGCTCAGGGAGGCGATCTGCTCGCTGTTTTCGCTTGGATGAACCGTGCAGGTGGCGTAGACCAGCCGTCCGCCGGGCTTGAGCAGCGGCAGCAGCGCCTCAAGCAACTGCCGCTGCAACTCCACCAGCTCGTCGATGGCGGCTGGAGACATCCGCCAGCGCGCATCGGCATGGCGCGCCAGGGTGCCCAGGCCCGAGCAGGGGGCGTCGACCAGGAGCCGGTCAAAGCTGCCGATCCAGTCGGGTCGGGCCGCTGCCAGGCTGAGTGCATCGGCGGCCAGGGTGTGGATCGAGCCGAGACCCAGCCGCTGGGCGCTGTGCACCAGTCGCTGCAGCCGGCCTTCGGAGCGGTCCACGGCCCAGATCTCGCCCGTGTCGTTCTGGCGCTCGGCGATCTGGATGCTCTTGCCCCCGGGGGCGGCACAGGCATCAAGGATGCGCTCGCCCGGCAGGGGGGCGAGCAGCGGCACCACCTGCTGGGCCTGGCGGTCCTGCACGCACCACCACCCCTCGGTGTAGCCGGGCAGCTGGCGCAGGTCGCCGGGATGTCCCCCCAGGCAGAGGGCTTCGGGGAATCCCGCAAGGGGCTGGGCCGTGACGGCCGCTGCAGCCAGACGCTCGCGCAGAGCCTCGGGGCTGGAGCTCAGGGGATTGACCCGGATGTCGAGATGGGGAGGGGTGTTGCAGGCCTGGCCGAACGCTTCGGCGGCCTCCGGCGTCAGCCATGAGGGGATCAGCTCAGCCAGCCAGTCCGGCAGGGAATGGCGCACGCCCCAGGCCTGAGCTGGATCGGCCGGCAGGCTGAGGCCGCTCCAGGGCACAGGGGGCTGCAGCTCCTGGGCTTCCCTGGAACGGCTGCGCAGCAGGGCGCGCAACATCCCGTTCACAACGGGGGCCAGGCGACCCAGCTGGGCCCGCTTGGCCAGTTCCACCGTGGTGCTCACCGTCGCCGAAGCTGGAATTCTCTGGCTGAACAACAGCTGGTAGAGGCCCAGGTGCAGCAGCCAGCGCAATTTCGGCGGCTGCCGGAGGGCCGGAACGCGGCCGAGCCGGTCGATCCAGGCATCCAGCAGCCGCCGCTGCCGGATCGCTCCATAGGAGAGCTCGGTTGCCAGGCCCCGGTCGGAGCCTTGCAGGGGGCGGCGTGCCAGTTCCCGTTCCAGCGCCACATCGGCGTAGGCCCCGGCCGCCACGGCCTGCAGCACCTGCCAGGCCACCTGGCGCGGTGCCAGGCCAATGCCGGGATCCGCTGCTGGGCGGCCGGCGGCGGCGACGTCGGTGCGGGGATCAGCCAAGCGGCGGTTGCGGAGCCTTCCAGAGATAGCGCCGCAGCGGCAGCCGCCCCTCGGCATCCACGGCGATCCCCTCGGCCAGCAGCAGTTGCCGTTGCATCCAGTCCGAACCTTCGCGGCTGGGGCTCATGCTGATGCGCCCCTGGGCGTTCACCACCCGATGCCAGGGGACGGGGGTGGGCAGCGGCAGGCGACGCAGTGCCCAGCCCACCTGACGAGCACAGCCGTAGGCGCCGATCAGCTCGGCGATCTGGCCGTAGGTGGCCAGCCGCCCAGCCGGAATCTGGGCCACGGCGTCCCAGACCCGTTGATCGAAGGTCGCTTCCGCCATCGGCGGCCCGCGGTAGAGGATGCTCCCAGCCTGCCGTGCTGTGGCACCCGCCTTCATGCCCCTGCTACCCCGCCGTTTCGAGCGCCTCAAGGCCGTGCTCGATTGCCGCATGGGTGATCTCACGGTGCTGCTCGAGCAGGTGGAGAAGCCCCACAACCTCTCGGCGATCCTGCGCAGCTGTGATGCGGTGGGCGTGTTGGAGGCCCACGCCGTCTGCCTGCAGGGCCGCCTGCCCACCTTCAACAGCACCGCCCAGGGCAGCCAGAAATGGGTGCCGCTGCAGCTGGAGACAGACGTGAACGTGGCGATCCACCGCCTCAAGCAGCGGGGCTTCCGTCTCTATGGCACCCACCTTGGTGTGGAGGCCGTCGACTACCGCCGCTGTGATTTCACCGGCCCCACGGCGTTCGTGCTGGGCGCCGAGAAGTGGGGCCTCAGTGCCGCCGCCGCCGCCCAGATCGATCAGGCCGTGATCATTCCGATGCGTGGCATGGTCCAGTCGCTCAACGTGTCGGTGGCCACGGCCACCCTGCTGTTCGAGGCCCTGCGCCAGCGCCAGGCCGCTGGAACGGTTCCCACGGCAGGCGAAGGAGTGGCGCCGGAGCGCTACCAGCGGCTGCTGTTCGAGTGGGCCTATCCCCAGGTGGCCGCCTGGTGCCGCAGCCAGGGGCGGGCGTATCCGGCATTGTCGGAGGCCGGCGAGATTGCAGAGGAGCTGCCGCGGACAGTGCGGTTGCGGTGCTGATGCTTCTCAGCAGCGCTGCCATGGGTTGCCGCAGAGCTCAGCCCCGTCCCTCTTCCTCGAAGCGGTTGGCGCTGGGCAGCCAGACGGCCACGGCCAGGGCGGCGAGCTCCAGGGGGATCTGCCGGCCGCCCAGCAGCACCACCATCACGCAGGTCACCGCGAAGATCTTTTCGAGCATGCCGATCACGTCATCGGTGTGACGACTGCCTTCGCTCCAGAGCACCACGCCGGACAACAGCAGCACCACATCCAGCCACCAGGGCATGGCCGCACCATCTACTTGAGGATTCCACTATGGCGAGGTCGTCGCGCGGCTGCATAGGGGATGAACAGGCCCTGCAGTGGGGCTGTTTCAGAGGGCGTTGCGCTCGGTGTCGTTGCCGCTCAACCAGCTCTCCAGGCCCTCCCCCAGGAACGAGAGGCCCAGCACCAGCACGAACATGGCCAGGCCGGGATAGAGGGCCGTCCACCAGATCCCGGTGGGTAAGGCCGTGAGGGCCTGCTGCAGATCACTGCCCCACTCCGGAATGGTTTCCGGCAGGCCCAGGCCGAGGAAGCCCAGGCCGCCCAGCACCAGCACCGCATCAGCGGCATTGAGGGTGAGCAGCACCGGCACCGAGGTGATCACATTGCGCAGCAGGTAGCGCCGCAGGATCCAGATCGGTCCGGCGCCGAGGGATCGGGCCGCCTCCACGAACAGCTCCGCCTTCACCTGAGCGCTCTGATTGCGCACCACGCGGAAGTACTGGGGCACGTACACCACACAGAGCGCCGCGGCGGCATTGGGCAGGCCGCGGCCGAGCAGAAAGGCCAGCACCACTGAGAGCAGCAGCACCGGCAGGGTGTACATCGTGTCCATCAGCAGCACCAGCAGCCGGTCCACCCATCCCCCCAGGTAGCCGCTGATCATCCCAAGAGGCACCCCCACCACCAGAGCCAGCAGCAGGGCGATCAGCACCACCTGCAGGGCCACACCGCTGCCGGCCAGGGTGCGCACGCAGACATCCCGGCCGAGGCGGTCGGTGCCGCACCAGTGCCCCCAGGAGGGGGCGGCATAGATGGGGTTGTCGAGGCCGGCGTTGGGATCGGCCAGAACGCCCAGATGGATGGCCAGCGGGGTGAGCAGGGCCACCAGGGCGTAGGCGAGCACGATCCCCACACCCCAGCGGGCCATCCGGCCGGAGAGGGTTCGGGGCTGCCAGCGATGGATCACGGCCGCGGCGGACGCGCGGGCGCATCCGGGAAACTCGCTCCATTCAACCGGTCATCGCCTGGAACCGGTCGCTGCAGGCAACGGGGCCGGCAGAGATGACTGAACAGAAGGCACTTAGGCTGGCTTCGATTGCCGTGCAGGCCTGGTTCTGCCGCTCCGGTTGCCCCATGCCCCCGCGCCTGCTGATTGTCGACGACGACCCGGAACTGCGTCATTTCCTGGTGGCCGAACTGCTGGCGGATGGCTACATCTGCGATGAGGCGGCCACCGGCCAGCAGGCCCTGGGACAGATCCGCAGAGAGCCTTGCGATCTGGTGCTTCTCGACTGGAGCCTGCCCGATTTCAGCGGCGTTGAAGTGTGCCGGCGGATGCGCCGCAGCGCCATCACCACGCCGGTGTTGATGCTCACGGCCCGCGACGATGTACGCGAACGGGTCGAGGCCCTCGATTCCGGAGCCGACGACTATCTCACCAAGCCCTTCTCGATCGAGGAGTTGCTGGCCCGCATCCGTGCCAGGCTGCGTCGCACCGGCCTGGATGAACCGGACGATGGCTGGTTACGGCTGGCCGATCTGGCGGTGCATCCCGCCAGCCGGGAGGTGAGACGAGGGGAGAAACAGGTTCAGCTCACGGCCCGCGAGTTTGATCTGCTCCATCACCTGATCCGTCACCCCAACGAGGTGCAGGAGCGGCGCCTCATCCTCGACACCCTGTGGGGCGCGAACTGGGTGGGTGACGACAACCTGCTGGATGTGTATGTGCGCTATCTGCGCAAGAAACTCGAGCCGGTGGGCCGCCCCACCCTGATTCAGACCGTGCGCGGCGTCGGCTTCATGCTCAAGGAGGGTCCGGTTCGCACCTGAGGGTCCGGTCCTGGGGGGCTGGCGGCAGACCGTGCGGATGGCAGCTCCAGGCGGAAGTCAGCGCCGCCGCATGGAGCTGACCGCACGGTGACGGCTCCGCCCATCGCCTCCATCAGCAGCCGCACCACCGAGAGACCCAGGCCGCTGCCGCGGGTATCTACAGAGGCTGAGCCCCTGAAGAACCGCTCGAAGATCGTGTCCTGCTCCTGCGGCGTCACTCCCGGTCCCTGATCCAGCACGTGCAGCACCAGCAGGCCTCTGGGCGGGCCAGCTTCATAGTCGGCCCGCAGGGTGATCAATCCGCTGCTGTATCGCAGTGCGTTGTCGATCAGGGCTGCCAGGCACTGCTGCAATCGCTCCGGATCGCCGTTGGCCTGAGGAAGGGTCATGGCTTCGGGGGAAGCGAGCTGCAGGCGACCGCCGGCCTGCTGCTCCAGCCGTCCAAACGCTTCCAGCAACATGTCTTCCACGGAAAGGGGCTGGAGCTGCAGTTGCAGCCGGCCAGCGTCCAGGCGAGCCAGATCGAGCAGGTCGCTCACCAGCAGGCCCATGCGGCGGGCTTCCGTGCAGATCACCTCCAGGGAGGTGCTGAAGGATTCCGGGGCATTCAACGCGGTGGGTTGGGCGGCGGCGGCGGGGTCGGCACCGGCCAGCTGGCGCCGCAGGCTCTGGGCGTGGCCCGAGATCAGGGTGATCGGGGTGCGCAGCTCATGGGCGACACCATCCACGAAGGAGCGCTGCTGCAGCCATGTTGCGGCCAGACGCTCCTGCAGGGCATTGAAGGAGCTGGCAATCGGGCGGAGTTCCTGCGGCTCCGCCTCCACATCGAGCAGTTCGGCCTGCTGGGGCGGGGTGGGAATTGCCGCCACCTCCCGGCTGAGCTGGGCCAGGGGTTCGACAAGGCCGCGGCGCAGCACCGGTCGCAGCAGGGCGCCGGTGAACAGGGACGACAGTCCGGCGGCGGCAATCAGCAACAGCTGCGAAAGCCGTTCCCGTTCCACCGAGTCCGTCACGTCCTGTCGCAGCTCCAGCAGGGGGCGATCTCCGGCGATCGGGCCGATTCGGGTGCGGCTCACCAGCAGCACCTGGCGCTCGCCATGCAGCAGCAATGGCGCGCTGGAGGTGCCGCCGGCCGGCAGCAGGCGCACCGTCAGACCCGGTAGCTCCAGCATGGAGTGGATCAGTTGCTCCAGCTGGGCCGTGCTGGAGACGCGCTCCAGCAACTTGCTGCTCAGGTGCTCAATCAGCTGAGCATGGCTCTGGCGGCGCTGCAGGGAGGTGAGGGTGTGGTTCAGCGCCAGCAGCAGGCAATAACCGGCCAGCACCGCCAGCAGGGTGGTGGATTGCAGCCACAGCCGCAGGGATGGCTGCGCACGCATCACGTCGTGGCGGAGGTCGGGGTCATTGTGCGGCGTGATAACTGCTGCGCACCAGTGGCCCGCTGCGCACCTGCGCGAAGCCGAGGCTGCGGGCGATGGCGCCGAGCTCCTCGAAGGCGGCCGGGCTCCAGTAGCGGGCCACGGGGATGTGGGCCAGGGAGGGGCGCAGGTACTGGCCCAGGGTGAGTCGCTGGCAGTCGGCCCGGCGTAGATCGTGCAGCGCTGCGATCACTTCGTCCATGCTCTCGCCCAGTCCGAGCATCAGCCCGGATTTGGTGGGAATGGCGGGAGCCAGTTGCCGCGCCGCCGCCAGCAGAGCCAGGGAGCGGCTGTAGGTGGCGCCACGCCGCACCTCGCCCTGCAGCCGCTCGACGGTCTCGAGGTTGTGGTTGAAACAGGCGGGTCGGGCGGCCAGCACGGTGGCCAGGCGCTGCCTCTGGGCGGCTTCACCGGCTGCCGGATCAGGGTGGCCGCCCCAGAAGTCAGGGGTGAGCACCTCGATGCCAACTGTGGTGTCACGGCGCCGGATCGCCGCCATGGTGGCGGTGAACAGGCTGGCGCCGTGGTCGGGCCTGTCGTCGCGGGCGACGGCGGTGAGCACCACGTAGCGCAGGCCCAGGCTGTGCACGGCCTCCGCCACCCGCTCGGCTTCCCCGGGGTCGACGGGGGCCGGCGCCTGGCCCTTGTCCACCTGGCAGAAGGCACAGCTGCGGGTGCAGATGGGTCCGCCCAGCAGGAAGGTGGCGGTGCCGGCGGCGTAGCACTCGCCCCGGTTGGGGCATCGCCCCTCCTCGCAGATGGTGTGCAGACGCTGCTGCTTCACCACCGCCTGCACCGCCTCCAGGTTGCTGGCTGAACCCACGGGGCGCCGCAGCCAGCTCGGCAGCCGTTCCCGGGGGGGGATCGCGGCATAGCGGCTGGTGGGTGAGCTCATGGCGGCGGCAGATGGTTAGGGCAGTGGCCTGGATGGCAGGGAGAGGGCGGGCAGTGGGCTCTCAGGCAGTGGGCTGTCAGGCAATGAGCCGATTGGAGGGGGGATGGCCCTGGGCGGCGGGCTGAGCGGCGGTGGATGCACTCAGCCCATCGGCCTGCGCCCCTCCAGGGCCCGGGCCAGGGTCACCTCATCGGCGTACTCCAGCTCGCTGCCCACGGGCAGTCCATAGGCGATACGGGTCACGCTGGTGAACGGCCGCAGCAGGCGCGCCAGATAGAGGCTGGTGGTATCGCCCTCGACGCTGGGGGTGAGCGCCAGGATCACCTCGCTGATGCTTTCGCGATCGACCCGTTCCACCAACGGCTGGATGCGCAGGGCCTCCGGGCCGATGCCATCCATCGGGGAGATTAGGCCGCCGAGCACGTGATAAGTGCCGCGGTATTCGCGGGTGCGTTCCATGGCCAGCAGATCGCGCGAATCCGCCACCACGCAGATCAGGCCGTTGTGGCGTTCCTCCTGCCGGCAGATCTCGCATTCGGGATCGGCGGAGAGGTGGAAGCAGCGCCGGCAACTGCCCACCTGGCTGCGGGCGGCCAGCAGGGCATCGGCGAAGGCGCGGATCTGCTCCTCCGGCTGGCGCAGCAGGTGCAGGGCCAGGCGCTGGGCGGTGCGGGGGCCGATCCCGGGCAGGCGTTCGAACTGATCAATCAGCCGGGCCAGGGGGCGGGTGAAGCCGCTCAGGGATCCGCTGCAGGTGGCCGGAATCTAGGCCCGTCGCCCCGGGCTGTGGCCCGGCGGCTCTGGGTGCCTGGGGCGGTTGGAGAATGGAGCGCGATCCGCCGCGCCCGTGTCATGCCCTTCCTCGCCTTCAGCTGGTCCCGCCTGCGGCCGGCCCTGACCGCCCTGCTGCTGGGGGTGGTGCTGGTGGGCTGCAGCGCCGCGGCAGCGGGGCTCAACTCCTTCCAGAGCCCGGATGGTCGCTATGCCTTCCTCTATCCCACCGGCTGGACCCGGGTGCAGGTCAGTGGCGGCCCGCAGGTGGTGTTCCACGACCTGATCAACAGCGACGAGACCCTCAGCCTGGTGATCGGCGAGGTGAACCCCACCAACGACCTCGAAGCGCTCGGCAGTGCCGTGGCGGTGGGCGAGACCCTGCGCCGCACCGTGATTGCTCCAGCGGGCAGTGGCCGCGAGGCGGATCTGGTGCAGGCCGAAGAGCGACAGGTGGGCGGCCGCACCTTCTACGACCTGGAGTACGCCGTGCACCTGCAGGACCGGGACCGCCACGAACTGGCGACGGTGGTGATGGACCGCGGCCGCCTCTACACCTTTGCGGCCAGCACCAACGAGGTGCGCTGGCCACGGGTGAAGGGCCTGTTCCAGCAGGTGATCACCTCCTTCACCCTTCAGATCTGACCATGTCGGCGGTGCCACAGCCCGGGGCGACGGGTCAGCGTCCGGTGCTGGTGGTGGGCGGCGGCATCGCCGGCGGCTTGCTCGCCCTGGCCCTGGCCGATGCGGGCCTGGCGGTGACCCTCGTGGATGAGGGGTTTTCGTGTGCCACTGCCCTCAGCTACGGCGGCGTCGCCTGGTGGGCCGGGGCTCCGGGTGCGCTGGGTGCCCTGATCCGCCAGGCGCCGCAGGCCTGGCGTGCCCTGGAGCACCGCCATGGTCCGATCGGCTGGCGTCCCTGCGGTCTGCGCCTGCATGGCGGCAGCGTGCTGGAAGGGTTGTGGCGCCCACCCTTCGCCCAGGTGGATGCGGTGGCGTTCCGCCAGGCCGTGGCCCGGATGCTGCCGCGAGCCGGCATCACCGTGCTGGCCGATCGGGTGCTCGGTCCACTGGAGCGGGTGTCTGGGGGGTGGCGGTTGCGGTTGGAAGCCCAGGCGGATCTGGAGGCCGATCAGGTGGTGCTGGCCGCCGGTGCGGGCTGCCTGGCGCTCTGTCCGGC
>NZ_JAYGIC010000085.1:0-15394 GCF_034931105.1 Synechococcus sp. CCY9201
GAGCAGGACTGGCGGCAGGCCTTGCGGCGGATCCTTACCAGCGGCCGCACGCCGGTGCTGTTCAGCAGCCGCGGGGAGCTGCTCTGCCGGAGTGCCACCGAGCGCCGCGCCTTCGGGCTGGCACTGGCGGCCCTGATGGCCCGGCTGGCAGCCAGCCTGGCGCCGGATCTCGGCTATCTGATCAGCAAGGGCGGTATCACCACCCACACCCTGCTGGCCGATGGACTGGATCTGGCGGCGGTGGATCTGCGCGGCCAGCTGCTGCCGGGGTTGTCACTGGTGCAGCCAGCGGGTGCCTGTGGTCCGCTGGCGGGCCTGCCGCTGCTCACCTTCCCGGGCAATCTCGGCGACGCAGACACCTTGCACCTCAGCTGGCTGTGGATGGAGGGGCGAGCCGCTCCCGCCCATGGGGCGCTTGGAAATCGATGGATGGACCCAGGGGCACCACGCCGGAGGGGTTGATCGTGGGGTGGCTCTGGTAGTAGTGCCGCTTGATGTGATCGAAGTCCACCGTGGCGGCGATGCCGGGCATCTGATACAGCTCGCGCACATAGGCGAAGAGGTGGGGATACTCGACCAGGCGGCGACGATTGCACTTGAAGTGCCCCACGTAGACCGGATCGAAGCGCACCAGGGTGGTGAACAGGCGCCAGTCGGCTTCGGTGCGTTGGGTTCCGAGCAGATAGCGGTGCTGGCTGAGGTGCTGCTCCAGCCAGTCGAGCGTGGCGAACAGGGGCTCGAATGCCTCCTCATAGGCGGCCTGGCTGGTGGCGAAGCCGCACTTGTAGACGCCGTTGTTCAGCGTGTCGTAGATCCGGGCATTGAGCCGGTCGATCGCGGGGCGCAGGGGCTCGGGGTAGTAGTCGCCCGGCCGGGCCCCGAGCTGGTCGAAGGCGGAGTTGAGCATCCGGATGATCTCGGACGACTCATTGCTGACGATCGTGCCCCGCTGCCGGTCCCACAGCAGCGGCACCGTGACGCGGCCGCTGCAGTGAGGATCGGCCTGGGTGTAGAGCTGATGCAGGAAGCGCGCCTGGCACACGGGGTCAGGGATGACGCCGGGGCCTGGATCGAAGGTCCAGCCGTGCTCGCCCATGAACCAGTGCACCACCGAGATCGGCAGCAGATCCTCCAGGCCCTTCAACGCCCGGACGATCAGGGTGCGGTGCGCCCAGGGGCAGGCCAGCGACACGTAGAGGTGGTAGCGGCCCGCTTCGGCGGGGAAACCGCCCTCACCGCTCGGGCCGGCTGCGCCGTCCGGTGTGATCCAGTTGCGAAAACGGGCGCTGTCGCGCACGAAATGGCCGCCGCTGGCACGGGTGTCGTACCAGCGATCCTTCCACGCCCCATCCACCAGAACGCCCACGTGTTTCTCCTCAGGCAGGGGTGGCGTGGAAGCTGCGCTCCAGCAGCTGTACCGGATGGACCACCGGCAGCGGGGCTACCTCACCGGGTGTGTCGTCCAGGTGGCGGC
Organism: Synechococcus sp. CCY9201; assembly: GCF_034931105.1. Taxonomy (NCBI): domain Bacteria; kingdom Bacillati; phylum Cyanobacteriota; class Cyanophyceae; order Synechococcales; family Synechococcaceae; genus Synechococcus; species Synechococcus sp. CCY9201. The sequence goes on from NZ_JAYGIC010000085.1 coordinate 1,475, forward strand.
GGATCTGGAGGCTGCAGCCGATGTTGGCGCTCACCACCAGATCGGCCCCGGTGCCGCGCAGGTCGTCGGCCTTGATCCGTCCGAGGGCGGCGGCCTCCTCCGGTTGGACCAGGTTGTAGATGCCGGCGCTGCCGCAGCACACCCCCGCCTCCACCGCCTCACGGATCTCCACATGGGGGATGGCGCGCAGCAGGGCCCGAGGCTGCTCGCGGATGCCCTGGCCGTGCAGCATGTGGCAGGCATCGTGATAGGCCAGTCGCAGGGGACGATCGGCGCTGGCCCGGCTGCCGTCGGCATGGTCCAGGGGCCGCAGGCCTTGCCGGAACGCCTCGCTCAGACCCACCCGCTCCAGGAACTCCTGCAGGTCGGCCACACCGGCGGCGAAGGCGGAGCCACGGGCGGCCCAGGCCGGTTCGCTGGCTAGGAGAGCGTCGTAGTGCTTGAGGGTGTGGCCGCAGCCCGAGGCCGCCACCAGCACCGCATCGAGCGGCTCGGCTCCGGCGGGACGCCCCGGGCCCACCACCGCCGCGAAGCTGTCGATCAGGGCCGTGGCATGGGTGCGGGTCAGGGCTTCTTCGCCCTGGTGGTGGGTCATGGCGCCGCAGCAGCCCTGGGCCGGCGGGATCACCACCTCAATGCCGTTGGCACGCAGCACCTGCACCGCCGCCGCATTCACCGCCGGATCAAAGAGGCGTTGCACACAGCCGAGCACCAGCCCCACCCGGTAGCGGCGCTGACCGATCGCCGGAACCACCAGCGGGAAGCCGTCCGCGAAGCTCTCGGCGGGCAGGGGCGGCAGCAGCCGCTCCATCGCCTCGATCTGGGGGCCGAGCAGGCGGAGCAGGCCACTGCGGCGCGCCAAGGCCTGCAGGGGGGTGCCGGCATAGGCCCGCAGGGGCGTGAGCAGGGCCCGCAACCGTTGGGGGTAGGGCAGCAGGGCGAACAGCAGGCGGCGGAAGCTGCGTTGGACCGGGGTGCGCAGCTCCGGAGCGTTGAGCTGGGGCCGGGTCGCCTCGATCAGCTCGTCGTAGCGCACGCCGGAGGGACAGGCGCTGACGCAGGCGAAGCAGCCGAGGCAGCTGTCGAAATGGCCCGCCACCGTGGCATCGAGCTCCAGCTCGCCGGCCGCGATCGCCTTGAGGGCGTGGATGCGACCCCGCGGTGAATCCATCTCCGTGCCCAGCACCCGGTAGCTGGCACAGGTGGGCAGGCAGAAGCCGCAGTGCACGCAGGGGTCGGTGGCGTTGGATAGTCCAAGCGGTCCGGGACCCGCGGCTGCACCCATTGCTTGAGCACCTTTAGCCATGGGAACCGAGAGCAGGAATGAAGATTATTGGGCTGAGATCAACCTCTGGTCGGGTCATTTCTCTTTTCACTAGCTCCTGAAATGATGCCAAACTCTTTCAACCCCGACTAATTTCAAATTGACTTTGCCTGCTGCTGCAAGGACGTCATTAGCCGTGTAGCTCCAGGACCGATTCGAAAGCCTCTTGCTTGTGCTTGCGATTTTGATGACCACAATGATAGTTCCGTGTGCCCCGAGCTTCGCAAGATTGGAAAAGAACCTGTTCAACTGCGCTGGAGGCACGTGCTGAAGTACGCCCTTGGCGAATACGAGGGAAGGGTTTAGCGTGGCTACGCGATCAATGCTCTCATCGTCAATCAATTCAAGCCTGGGCGTCTTCGCTTCGACTTTTTCATGGGGCAGCTGGCTCAGTCCGGCATCGAGAATTCTTCGGTCAAGATCCATCCCCACGTAATGCCCTTTCTCTAGGTATTCAATAAAATGCTTCCCGATTCTCAAGGTGCCGCACCCATAGTCGACCACGACATCGTCTGGAGTGATGCCTTGCTTGGTTAGGTACTGGAAGCAAGTTAGCGCCTTGCGCTTGAATTTCTCGCTGATGTTGCCTCCAAGGCTGGCGTGAGGGCGGCCAGCGTGGATTTTCTTCAGAGCTCCTTTGACATAAGAGGCTTGGACGCCGCCGTCAGCCCCTAGGCTTGGGGAGAGCGGTAGAGTGTCGGCGCCAAGTAAATGCCTTTTTAGGGCTGCTAGTTGTTGGATTGGTTTGTCGAGGATGCTCTTCGTTAGTCCGCGAAGAGATGGGAGATTTCGGTTGTTTGGCATTTCTTGCTGTGGCTTGGGGTGTTGCTGGTGCAGGCTGATTGAGTGCTGTTTACGCAGTTTGTGTTGAGGAGTTTGCCGATAAACTCTGCTGGCGATCCATTCAGTACCGGTGGTGCTGATTAGAAAGCCCATCTTTACTGGCATGGGAACATGCTGCCCGAGTTGTCAACGACCTCAAAAGGGGTTTTCAGCAAGCACTTAGGAGAAGTGCCGCACCACTGCTTCGGCGAAGCCCGAGCAGCTCACCGGCTCCACCCGGGGTTCCATCAGCCGGGCCAGGTCGTAGGTGACCTCCCCATTGGCGATCGCGGCACTGATCCCCGCGGTGATCAGGTCGGCGGCTTCCTGCCAGCCCATGTATTCGAGCATCATCACGCCGCTCAGGATCACCGAGCCGGGGTTGATCCGGTCGAGGCCGGCGTGCTTGGGCGCCGTGCCGTGGGTCGCCTCGAAGATGGCGGCGTTGTCGCCGATGTTGGCGCCCGGCGCCATGCCGAGACCACCCACCACGGCGGCGGCGGCATCGGAGATGTAGTCGCCGTTGAGGTTGAGGGTGCAGAGCACCGAATACTCCTGGGGCCGCGTCTGGATCTGCTGGAAGATGCTGTCGGCGATGCGGTCGTCCACCAGCACCATGCTCTTCCATTTGCCGTAGCCGTGGCTCTCGCCGATCGCGTCGAGCACCTGCTTCACCTCCGCATCCACTGCTGCCTTCTTCTCCGGCGTAAGGCTGTCGTAGCCGGGTTCGATCAGGCGGGCGTTGTCCTGAATCGTGAGGCCGTGGTTACGGGCGAGGTTGTCGAGGATCCAGCTTTCCCGCTCGGTCACGCAGACGTCGCGGAACTCGGTGGTGGCCAGCTCGTAGCCCCAGTCGCGGAAGGCCCCCTCGGTGAACTTCATGATGTTGCCCTTGTGCACCAGGGTCACATGGCGCTTCGAGCCCTCCAGGCCCAGGGCGTGCTGGATCGCCTTGCGGACGTGCCGCTGGGTGCCGTCCTTGCTCACCGGCTTGATGCCGATGCCTGAGCCGGCAGGGATGCGGCGCTTGCCGAGCTTGCCATTGGCGGGAATCACCGTGTCATTGAGGTGCTCGATCAGCTCGATGCAGACTGGATCGGTGGCCTCCCACTCGATCCCCATGTAGATGTCTTCGGTGTTCTCCCGATAGACGATCACATCCAGGTCCTGGGGCCGCTTGTGGGGACTGGGGGTGCCGTTGTAGTAGCGGCAGGGACGAACGCAGCAGTAAAGATCGAAGATCTGGCGCAGGGCCACGTTGAGGGAGCGGATGCCGCCGCCGATCGGCGTTGTGAGGGGCCCCTTGATCGCCACGCCGTAGTCCTCGATCGCGGTGAGCGTGTCCTGGGGCAGGTACTGGTAGGTGCCGTAGAGGTCGCAGGCCTCGTCGCCGGCCAACACCTTGAACCACTCGATGCGACGCTCACCGCCGTAGGCCTTGGCCACCGCCGCATCCAGCACCCGCTGGGTGGCGGGCCAGATGTCGACGCCGGTGCCGTCGCCGCGGATGAAGGGAATGATCGGGTCGCTGGGCACCACCGGCTGACCGTTCTCGAAGCGGATGGCGGTGCCGCTGCTGGGGGCGGTGAGCTTCTCGTAGGTGGCCATGCGCGAGGGGGTGAAGGGACCGGGGTTGATGGGGATCAGCCCACCATGGCTGGCGCGACCGGCCGGGGCGCCGCAGCATGGACCGACCGGCTGAGCCTAGGTTTTGGCCATGATCTGGTTCTGCTCCCGGGGAACGGCATGAACGCCGCCGATCAGGCACGATCGCTGGAACTGGCTCAGGCGATCGCCTCGGTGGTCACCCTGGTGCGGGGCCATTTCCCCGCGGCCCGCGCCAACCTCACCCCCTGGCGGGACGATCCCCTCACCCGTGCCTTCAACGAGCGGGAATCGCTGGATCTCTCCTTCCATTTCCCCGGCTGGAGCCCTCGCACCCAGTGCCGCTCGCTGCTGCTGCAGCTGCGGCTGGAGCGGGCGCCGGAGGCGGCGGTCGCCCGCAGCCGGCCGCGGTTGCTGGGGGTTCTGATCCGCGGCCTCACCTATGAATCGGAGCGCTGGCGACTGGCCACGCTGGGGGAGTGGCAACCCTCCGGCAGCCACCTGCCCAGTCCTGAGGTGGTCCAGACCCTGCAGCTGCTCTGCCGCGAACTGTTCGATCTGTTCGGTGCTGGCGCCCAGTCCCTCGGCAGCAGCGACTCCGATGCCGACGGCGGCCCCCCGGAAGCCGGTGACGATCGGCGAGCCGCCTGATCCCCGTTGGGTTTGGGGCTGCGGCGCAGGGCTGGGGCAGGTGCTGCCCACGTAATCCTTCGCAACCTTGTCGCCGCCGCTGGGAAGGCTGCGCCTAACTTGCTTGGACTGGCTATGCAGCTTTCCGGATTGATGTCTGTCGCGCTTGCTTCTCAGTTGCGTGAGGGAACCAAGAAGTCCCACACCATGGCCGAGAACACCGGTTTTGTGAGCTGCTTCCTCAAGGGGGTGGTGGACAAGATGAGCTATCGCCGGCTCGTCGCCAACCTCTACGTCCTCTACAGCGCCATGGAGGAGGAGATCGGCCGCCTCAAGGACCATCCGGTGGTGGGCCCGATCGCCTTCGACGCCCTCAACCGCAAGGCGGTGCTGGAGCAGGACATGGCCTTCTACTTCGGCTCCGACTGGCGCCAGCAGCTGCAGCCCACCCCCGGTGCCGTGGAGTACGTCAACCGGGTGCGTCAGGTGGCCCGTGAGACCCCCGAGCTGTTGGTGGGCCATCACTACACCCGCTACATCGGCGATCTCTCCGGTGGGCAGATCCTCAAGAACATCGCCCAGAAGGCGATGAACCTGGGCGAGCACGACGGCCTCCGCTTCTACGAGTTCGACGCCATCGACGACGAGAAGGCCTTCAAGGTCAACTACCGCGCCACCCTGGACCATCTGCCGATCGATCAGGCCATGGCCGATCGCATCGTCGAGGAGGCCAACCATGCCTTCCACCTCAACATGGTGATGTTCCAGGAACTGGAGGGCAACCTCATCGCCGCCATCGGCAAGGTGCTGTTCGGCTTCCTCACCCGTCGCCAACGCACCGGCAGCACCGAAGTGGTGGCGGCCTGAGGCCCGGCTGAGATCAGGCCCTGCCGTTGGGCGGGGCCTGGATGCGACACACTCGCCCTTGCTGGAGCCCGTGCGCTTGCGTCCCCTGAGATTCCTGCTGCCCGGCACCACTGGCCGGTTCCGCTGTGGCGGCTTGCTTGTGGAGCTGCAGACCCTGCGCCTGCTGCAGGAGATCGTGCCGGCGGAGGTGGTGACCTACCGCAAGCGGGAGGAGGGCCTGGCCTTCCTCGATGATCTGCTGGCGTCGGAGGAGCCGCCCGGCGAGGCCCTCTGGATAGTGAGCTGGGGGTTTGAGGTGCCAAGCCAGTTGCGCCGCCTGCGCGGACGCCCAGTGGCCTATCACGCCCACAGCAGTGGCTATGGCTTCTCCCTGCCTCCCGCCGTGCCGGTGTTGGCGGTAAGCCGCAACACGCTCGGCTACTGGGGGGATGCGGCGCCCCGCCAGCCCCTGTTTCTGGTGCCGAACGCCCTCGAACGCGACTGGATGGAGCGCGGCCTCCGGCCGGGCGGCCCTGCCGCCGGCGGCGATGGGACCGGTTCTGACGGGAGCGATGGCGATGGGCTGGAGGGCCGCCGCCCGATTGATGTGCTGGTGCAGCAGCGCAAGAGCAGTGCCTACGTGCTCACGCAACTGGTGCCGGCCCTGCGGCGCCAGGGACTGCGGGTGGAGGTGCAGAGCGGCTGGGTGGACGATCTGGTGGATCTGTTCAACCGGGCCACGGTGGTGCTCTACGACTCGGCCGACTACTGGCGGGGGCGGGGGTTGACGGAAGGGTTCGGACTGCCGCCGCTCGAGGCTCTCGCCTGCGGCTGCGTTGTGTTCAGCAGCCTCAACCACGCCCTGGCCGACAGCCTTGATCCCGGGTCGATTGCCCATCAGATCGGCGCCGGCAGCCTGGCCGCAGATCTGGAGCGGATCACTGCCGCCGTCAGGGATCCCAGCGCCTGGCGCGCTGACCCGGATCGTCTCCAGCCCCTGCTGGAGGCCTGCAGCGAGCCGGAGCTGCGGCGGCGCTGGCGCCATGCCCTGGAGGAGATCAACCGCCACTGGGACAGGCTCAGCGCCGGCGAGCCGCCGCTGCTGGCCCCACCCCGCTGGCAGCTGCGCTGGCGGCAGCGGGCGGATCGCTTGCGGCGCCTGCTTTCCCGCCAGCTTGGGTCGATCGGTTAAGTGGCTGGCCCGTTGCCTGGCGGCGTGGCAGGGGAGCCCCCATAAGCTGGGGGAGATCACAGGTGTTCTCCGTGCGGCTGCCGAAAAGCCAGACACTCGATCAGCTTCGGCAGCTCATTCTGACCCTCCCGAAATCACTCAGGCGGCAGTTCTATTGGCTGCTGCCCTTGGCAGTGCTGCCTGGTGTTCTTGATATCCTGTCAGTGGGCATTCTGGCCCAGCTGATGTCTTCGCTGTTGATGTCGAAGGCGAAGCGCCAGATCATTCCGATTCATATTCCCGGCTCAGATCGCTTTGAGTTTGTCCTCTTCCTGATCGGTGCCTTCATCCTGATCTCGTGGCTCCGCTCGCTGGCGCGCCTCTGGCTGGTGATTTCGCAGGAGCAGTATATCGAGCGCATGTGGCTCTATCTGACCGATCATCTCTATCGCGGCATTCTCTATCTTCCCTACGAGTTTCATCTTGCCCAGGACGACTCCAAGCTGGCGACGCAGCTGCTCACCAACGTCACCAAGGTGACACGCGGCATTCTGCGGCCTTGTCTGCCGTTGTTTTCGTCGTTCTTTTCGGTGGTGTTGCTCACTGGTGGCATTCTCTATGTGGGGCGCTGGTATGCGCTCGGTTTGTTCGCTGGTCTCACGCTCGCCTACGGCCTCTTTTCGGTGTTCATGACGCCCTATCTGCGCCATGCCGAGCGACAGAAGCTCTATCTGGCCTCGCAGATGAAGCAGACCTTCATCGACTCGATGACGATGATCCGCGAGATCCAGCTTTACGCCGCCGAGGATTTCTATGCCGATTCCTTCCGCGACAAGGCCCAAGAGGCCAAAAAGTTCGAGTTTCTCAATACGCTCCTGCCCTGGTTCCCCAAGCTCACGATCGAGCCGCTTGGCATCACGCTGATTTTCTCCTTTGCCATCTTTCCGGCGGTGCTCGGTGGCGGTTTCTCCGATGTGAAGCAGGTCATCCCCTTTCTCGCCACCCTGGCCCTGGCCTCGCTGCGCCTCACCCCAGCCCTGCAGGAAACCTTCGCGTCGATCACCAAGCTCCGCTCCGGTCTACCCAACATCTCCAGCCTGCTCAAGCTGATGCAGATTGCCGATGAAGGTAGTGAGATCCCCACGGCTGTTCTGGGGCCGGGAGGCACTCCCATGAGCCCGCAGGCCTTCATTCCGCGCCGCACGATCCGGCTGGATCGGATCACCTATGCCTATCCCACCACCAACCACTCCACGATCACCGATCTCAGCCTCACCATCCCGGTAGGTTCCCGTGTCGCCTTCGTGGGGTCCACCGGCAGCGGCAAGACCACCACGGGCCTGCTGTTGCTCGCACTGCTCACCCCCCAGAAAGGACAACTTCTGATTGATGGCACGCCCCTGGATTCGCAGGATCGCCGGGCCTGGCAGTCCTGCTGCTCCTATGTGCCCCAGATCGTGAGCTTCACCCGCGGCAGCGTTCTGGAAAACATCGCCTTCGGCGAAGACCCCGATCAGGTGGATCTGAACCTGGTCTGGGAGTCGCTGGAATCGGCCCAGCTCGCCGAGGTGGTGGCCGAACTTCCCTATGGCCTGTACACCCCGATCGGTCGCGATGGCCTGCGGCTCTCCGGTGGCCAGCGCCAGCGGCTTGCACTGGCGCGGGCCTTCTACCGGCGCACCGAGGTGTTGCTGCTCGATGAGGCGACCAGCGCCCTCGACAACAAGACGGAATCGGAGGTGATCGAGGCGCTCGAGATCATCGGCCGACGGTGCACCACGATCGTGATCGCCCACCGCCTCTCCACGATCGTGCGCTGCGACCGCATCTACGAATTCGAGGCGGGCCGGATCAAGGCAGCCGGCAATTTCGAGCAGCTGCGGGCTGCTTCCTCCAGCTTTGAGGAACTGGTGGCCACCCTGGAGCGCAGCCTCGCGGCCGCCTCGTGAGCCCCGGCCTCGACATCACCCTGCTGGCCACGGCCGACTGGGATCATCCCTTCTGGACCAACAAACAGCACGTGGCTGTGAGCCTGGCGGAGCTGGGTCATCGGGTGCTTTATGTGGATTCCCTAGGCCTGCGACCCCCCACCCTGGGGCAGCGGGATCGGGGCCGGTTGTGGCGCCGCCTGCGGTTGTCCTTCCCCAGGCCGCGGCCTGTGCGCCCTGGAATCTGGGTGATCTCGCCGCTGCAGTTGCCCCTGCCAGCAGGGCCGTGGGTGGACCGCCTCAATGGCCTCGTGCTGCGTACCACTCTGGCCCTGGCCCGGCTCCAGCTGGGCCTGCGCCGCGATCTGCTCTGGACCTACAACCCCCGCACGGCGGCCTTGCTGCCGGTGCACGCCTACCGGCGTTCGCTTTATCACTGTGTCGATGCCATCGATACGCAGCCGGGGATGGATGGGCCCCGAATCCGGCGCGACGAACAGCAGCTCTGCCACCAGGTGGATGGAGTCGTCACCACCACCCCGGTGTTGCAGGAACGCTGCCGGCCGCTGGCTCGGCGCTGCACCCTGCTGCCCAATGCGGTGGACGTGGAGCATTTCCGCCAGGCACTGGATCCCGCCTTGCCCCTGCCGGCCGATCTGGGGTGCATCCCGGCACCGCGGCTCCTGTTCGTGGGAGCGATCGCGACCTACAAGATGAACATGGAGCTGCTGGCTGCCGTGGCCCGTCGCCATCCGGACTGGTCGATCGTGCTGATCGGGGCGGTGGGTGAGGGGGATCCCGCCACGCTGATCACTGCCCTGGCGGATTGCCCCAACATCCACCGCCTCGGCCCACGGCCCTATGGGGCCTTGCCGGCCTATCTCAAGGGGGCGGCGGTGGGGTTGATTCCGGCGCGGATCAATGCCTATACCCGCGCCATGTTCCCGATGAAGTTCTTCGAGTACCTGGCCGCTGGCCTGCCGGTGGTGGCCACGCCACTGCCGGCGCTGGAGCCCTATGCCTCCGTGGTGGCCCTTGCCCCAGACGCCGAGAGCTTCGCCGCCGCCGTGGCGGAGGCTCTGGTGCCGGACCCTGCCGCCGCCGCCGAGCGCCTGCGGCTTGCCGGTTCCGTCACCTACAGCGAGCGCAGTCGCCGCATGCTGGCGTTTCTGGAGAGCGAGCCTCAGAGGCACTGCTAGCCTCGACTGCTACCGATTTTCTGTTCATTCGTTCTGTTACTGACGCGTCGATGCCCCCGTTGAAGCTGATCTACATCACCAGCAATAGCCATAGCGGTTCCACCTTGCTGGATATGTTGATCGGCTCCCATTCTGCCTGCCTGACCCTGGGTGAAATCCATAAACTCACCGCTAAATCGGAAGGGGAATGTGCCTGCGGGGCATCCAGTTTTGCCACCTGCCTGTTCTGGCAGGACGTGTCCAGCCGGCTTGAGGCCTCCGGCTCACCGCCCCTGGCCGAGCTGCAGATCCACGCCACCGAACCGGCAGCGTTTCGGGACGCCAATCGCCGCCTGCTGACGGTGCTGCAGCAGAAGACAGGCTGCGCGGTGTTCGTCGATTCCTCCAAGAAGCTCTCCCGCCTGAAGCTGTTGCTGCAGGACCCCGATCTGCAGGTGCTGCCGGTGCACATCGTGCGGCGGCCGGAAGGCGTGGTGTGCTCCAACATCGCCAAGGGACGCCCCTGGCGTGAGGAGCTGGAGATCTACCACCGCAATCTCTGGCCCCGCTACGACCTGCTCCGCCATCATCCCCATCTGCTCGTGTCCTACGAGAGCCTCTGTCGCCAGCCGGAACAGGTGCTGGGGCGGATCATGGAGGCGGCCGGACTCGCCTTTGAGCCCGACCAGCTGGACTGGACCCGGCACGAGCATCACAACGTCAACGGCAACAAGCGCACGCGCACCAGCCGCGCCTCCACGATCCGCCTCGACGAACGCTGGCGGCGTCAGCTCTCCCGCCGGCAGCGGCTGGCGATCCGGCTGGCGCAGGCGCGCTTCCGCCTGCGGTTGCTGCTGCGGTTCGGGCTCTGGCCGCGGCCCCTCTGAGATGGGTGTGAGGCCCACCGGCATGCGGCGCCTGGCCCCCTGGAGCTGGGCTTTGGCCCGGTTGCGGCTGGCTGTGGTGATCATCTGCGAGCGGCTGGATCAGCCGCGCCGGGGCCGGCGTTGGCTGGAGCGCTGGTGCCGCGCTCCCGGCGCTGCCCCCCTGTTGCTCGAAGCCCTGGCCTTGCGCTGTTGCGCCGATGGCGACGTCGCAGCGGCCCTGGAACTGTTCATCCGCCTCTGGTGCGACTGGGGCAGCAGCGAGCTGTTGTATCGCTTGTTGTTCCGCCGCCGCTTCCGCTCCGCCCACGCCCGCGACCATGCCCTGCTGCTGCAGAGGATCGCGGCGGCTGAGCCGCTGCCGGCCCACTTCCGTGCCTATGGCGCCATCGCCTGGGCCTACCGCACCCTGGAAGACCAGGATCCCGAGTCGATGGCGGCGGCAGTGGCGCCGATCGCCCGGCTGGCCGAAGAGCTGGAGGCGGATCCCGGAACGCCCAGCTGTGGGCGGGAGGATCGGGAGAACAGGGCCAAGCTGCTGATCTCCTGTTACACCGTGCTGGGGCGCCTGCACTTCTCCCTGGAGGATTTTCAGGCCTTCTCCGCTGTGGCGCGGCGTTCTGCCCAGTTGGCCGAGCAGCTTGATCTCGATCGGATCGACGCCGATGTGAGCTATCGCCTGCTCAGCAATCTGCTGCGTTGCCTCGGCTGCTCCTGGCTGGAGGCCTGGTCGCGCCAGGATGCTGCCGCCCTGGCTCAGGTGACGACCCGCATCGAGGCGGTGGTGCGGGAGGCCCAGTCGCCCCGGCACCAGGCCTCCCCTGCCCGCGAAGACCATGCCGGTTTCGCGCGCCAGGTGGCGGCTGCCCTGACAGGACTCAGCCTGGAGGAGCGGCGGCTGGAGCCCCTCTATCCCCTGGTGGCGCTGCTGTTCAAGAAAAAGGTCGATGGCCACGGCTTTCGCACCCGGATCGCACCGGCGCTGCAGCGCTACCGCGATGCCGCCCTGCCCGGGTTGACCACTTCATCCTGATGACGGTTGCGTTGATGTCGTCTTCGCCTGAGTCCCGGCACCTGCTGCCGCCCCTGCAGGTGCTCTACATCACCAGTCGCGGCCACAGCGGTTCCACCCTGCTGGATCTGTTGCTCAGCGGTCATTCCGGTCTCACCAGTGTGGGTGAGATCAAGATGCTTTCCGCCACCGATCGCAGCCGCAAACGCTGCAGCTGCCATGGCCTCGATCCTCTCGAGTGTCCCTACTGGAGGTCCGTGCAGGACCAACTGCAGGCCAGCACGGGCCTGAGCTTTGACACCCTGCGGCTCGACAGCGTCGACCCCTGGGTGAACCATGGCCACAACCTGGCGCTCTACGAGAGTGTGGCGGCGGTGAGCGGTTGCCGAACGATCGTGGATTCCTCCAAGAGTCTGCCGCGGTTGCGTGATCTTCTCCAGGGCCAGGAGCTCTACGGCGGCTATGACCTGCTGCCGATTCATCTGCTGCGCGGCCCCCTGGGACTGGTGCACAGCTATGTCAAGAAGGGCGCTGATCTTCGTGAGGTTTGTTACAACTACGCCAATGGTTATTTCCGTGCTGATGACCTGCTCCATCGCCGCCGCCATCTGTTGGTGCACTACGAGCGCCTCGCCGGCCAACCGCGCCGTGAACTGCAGCGGCTGATGACGGCGATCGGTCTGCCCTTCGAGGAGGCCCAGATGGACTGGGGCCACGGACCACGCCGCAACATCCATGGCAACGACATGCGCTTCAAGGCGGGCGGACCGATCCGGCTCGATCGGTCCTGGAGTCGTGGACTCACCCCTCTGCAGATCCTGCAGGTGCTGTGGTTCACCCTGCCGGTGCGCCTACGGCAGCGACGGCTCACCAGTCGGCGGCTGATGCGGTTGTGGCGGCTGCGTTACAAGCCTGCCGCCATGGCTTCAGGGAGCCGGGGCAGGGCCTCGCGGAGCCGGCGGGATTGATGGGGGATCCCCTGTTGCCGCCGTCGCCCGGGCCGGTGCTGCTCTACATCGATGCGCTCAAGGCCGGCGGCGCCGAGCGCATCACCCTGCAGTGGGCCCAGTGGTTGCAGCAGGCCGGCCTGCCGGTGCTGCTGCTCACCCGCCACGGGCCGGAGCGCGATTTCTACCCCCTGCCCGCCGGTCTGGATCGCCGTGTCGAGCCGCCCGAGCCCCGCTGGCTCAAGGCCCTTGGCTGGTGGGGCTTCCCGTGGCGGTTGCTGCGGCTGCGGAGGCTGCTGCGCCAGCTGAGCCCCTGCCTGGCGCTGGGGATCACGACCCTGCCGGCGATCAAGCTGCTGCTGGTCAGCGCCGGTCTGCCCTGGGCTGTGGTGGTGTCGGAGCGCAACTATCCGCCCGCCAAGCCGCCCGCCCTCCCCTGGCGCTGGCTGCGCCGGCTCACCTATCCGCGCGCAGCGGCCCATCTCGTGCAGACCCGCCGCACCCTGGCCTGGCTGATCTCCACCCAGGCGGTGCCGGAGTCGCGCTGCCATCTGGTGCCCAACCCGATCGGCTGGCCCCTGGCCGATTTCCCGCCACGGATCGCTCCCGCCGCTCTGATCCCCGCCGGCGCCTCGCTGATGCTGGCGGTGGGCACCAAGCCCCACCAGAAGGGATTCGACCGGCTGCTGGCGGCCTTTGCCCGCCTGGCGCCGCGCCATCCCAGCTGGCATCTGGTGATCCTGGGCCTCGATCCGGCCAGCGGCAGCCATCGCCGGGCTGTGGCGGATCTGGTGGCGCAATGGAAGGCCGACCCGCTGCTGCGCCAGCGTGTGCATCTGCCGGGCCCAGTGGGCAACGTGGCCGATTGGTACGGGGCCTGCGACCTGTTTGTGCTCAGCTCCCGCTACGAGGGGTTTCCGAACGTGTTGCTTGAGGCCATGGTGAGCGGCTGCGCCTGCCTGGCCTGCGCCTGCCCCACCGGTCCGGAGGAGATCGTGCGCCATGGCCAGGATGGCTGGCTGGTGCCGGCCGAGGCCGATGCGGCGCTGCTGGAGCGCGAACTGGAGCGGCTGATCGACGATCCCCGTCTGCGGCGTCGCCTCGGCAGCGAGGCCCGCGCCGTGCGGCAGCGCTACGGCGAAGCCGCGGTGCGGGAGCAGTTCCTCGCAGCCCTCAAGCCCCTGATGCCCTGAGCCGCGCCTCCGCCATGTCCGCGCCCCTTTCCAACACTGTGCCCCCGTCGTTGCCGGGGGATGATCTCTGGATCGTGCTGCCCCATCTGGGTCCCGGTGGTGCCCAGAAGGTGGCGGTGCTGGCGGCGGGGCACTTCGCGGCCCGTGGTCTGCGGGTGCGGCTGATCACCCTGTTACCCGATCAGCCGGCCGTGCTGGAACCTCCGCCCGGGGTGGAGCACATCGACCTGGGCCCGCTGGTGGCCAGCGACCGGCAGCGGCTGGGCCCCGAGGTCGATGTCTCGGATCGCTCGCCGCTGGCGATCGCTGGGCGGGTGGCGGCCCTCTGGATCGGCCGGATCCGGCGCCGCCTCTCGCCGCTGGGGCTGCGCCTGCTGCTC
>NZ_JAYGIC010000086.1:0-8946 GCF_034931105.1 Synechococcus sp. CCY9201
GCACCACCACCCTGTTCGCCGCCTTGGACGTGGCCACCGGTGAGGTGATCAGCCAGTGCAAGCCCCGGCACCGGCATCAGGAGTTCCTGGGCTTCCTGCGGCAGATCGAGACGTCCGTCCCCGAGGAGCTTGATGTCCACCTGATCGTGGACAACTACTGCACGCATAAGCACGCCAAGGTCCGTGCCTGGCTGGCACAACGGCCCCGATTCCACGTGCACTACACACCCACCTACGCCTCCTGGCTGAACCAGGTGGAGCGCTGGTTCGGGATCATCACCCAGCGGGCGATCCGGCGCGGCAGCTTCTCCAGCGTCAAAGAGCTGATCGCCAAAATCGAGCAGTTCGTTGCGGCCTACAACAAGACCAAGGCCCCGTTCAACTGGACGGCAACCGCCGACTCGATCCTGGAGAAGCTCCGGCGACTTTGCTCACAAATCTCCGGGACGGCACACTAGGCAGAGATCCGGGCTTGGTTTCTGCGGTCGTTGCGGGTCCTGCGGCAGCGATCCGAGCAGTAGCGAACCTCCTCCCAGACGTCCTTCCATTTCTTGCGCCACTGAAAGGGCCTGCCGCAGGCCTGGCAGACCTTGGTGGGTCGCTCCGCGTGATGGGGCATCAGGGAAGCGGGCGCCGAGCCACGGCCCGTTACAAACTGCAATACTATGGCCATGGTCATCGAGCGGGTCCTCTGGGTCCGCTTTTTTGTGGGCAGATGACTGGCTGGAATCGGGCGACTGCTCAGACTTTCACGGCGGCAGCTCAGGACGGGCCCAAAGCAGTCCCAGCTCGGATGCCCGCATGAACGAGGACCCGGCGGCCCAACGGCGTGAATGCCATCCTGAAATTCGGAGGAGGAATCGGCGAGGTTGATCGATCCCGTAGTTGGCAATCACCAGAGCTCGCGACAAGCGTCATTGCGCCATGAGTGCCTTACGAATCGCATTGGCTGACAGCCGTGCTGCTTCCACCGATGGGTGGGAATGCTCGTCACGGTAAAGAACCTCGCCATCTCGACCAAGGTAGGTGCATTCCTTACGCGAGCAGAAGATATCGAAAAGATCCACCACTGTGATCTTCCGAGTCCTTTCTTGCTCTCGTAAAATCATGTCCAACTTGGATCGCCTCACCAGAGATACTTCTTTATTGGGAATCGGGCAGTGATTCCCCGGCGGTCGGAACCACTGAGGGATGGCGTTCACGGGCTTGCAGTTCGCCTCGCGGGCAAACGGAAGGCCGTGAAGCACGGCAAGGTGAACCCCTTTGGAGGAGAGCTCCTGGGAGAGCTCCTCCAATCCTCGCTTAAATTGTTGACGCCGCCTTTGAGCTCTGCCCGTATCTGCTGCTGGCGTGAGATCTGATAAATCGTTGATCAGAAAGACCAAATCTCCTCTGCGCAGATCTTTCATCAATGAGGGCGCGACTTGCTCCCAGTAATACGTGTTTGCTTCTTTATACGCACTGAAGTTATCCATCCCTTTGACGGGAGACGCCCCCCAGGATGACGTGATCGTAATGGCGTAGCCATCTCTCTTGACCAGCTTACTGAAGGCTTGCACAAATGCTGCAGAGAATGAATTACCCAGCACCAGCACCCGACGCTTTGCCTTGTCTGGGTCGCCCAATGTGCATCCGGCAGAGGTGATGATCTTGCCAGCCTCTGAGTTTTCAGTCAGCACGCATGGCCGCCCTTGCCACGCACGACCTGTTCCTGAAAGGGTAAACTTCTGCAGAAGGGATTCCACTCCCCTGGCGGCAAGTTCAAGCTGCTCTCCGGTATAAAGAGAAATCGGCAGCCTCTGCAGGCCGATCACCAAGCCAGCCGTGCCTGCGGATGCGCTGATCGCAAAGCCGATCGTTTTCCATCGCATTGCGGACCACTCCGCTCGACGCAAAGGTGTCTCGACATATCGATAGGAGAGAATTCCCAAGGCAAGCATCAGCGCCACTTGGACTGGGATCGACCACCAGCGAATCCCAATCGTCCATCGGCTGATCGAGAGAATTCCCCAATGCCAAAGATAGAGAGAGTATGAAATCAGACCAATGTACGTTATCTTGTCATTAGTCAAGACAGCGTACATCAACGTCCCCTTTCTCAGGCATGCAATCAGCACTGCCGTGGCGATAACGACGGCAAGCGTGCCGATGACAGCCAGCTCCAAAGGCAGCCACAGGATCGCCACCAGGCAGGCGGCAACGGCCAGGGGTGGCAGGGATTCTGTCCACCGCAGCAGTTGGCTGGGATGCCTCAGGCCCAGAAACAGCAAGCTCCCCGCCCCGATTTCCCAGAACCGAGGCGGCATCAGAAAATAAGCTGCTGGCTGATTCACTTGATAGAGATAAAGGAATCCGATCAGTGATGCGACGGAGAGAAGCCCAGTCACCCAGAGCAGATTGGATTCACCCCTGACCGTGGCGCGGCCGAATCCTGAGAACCAAATCAAAAATGGATAAACAAGATAAAACTGCTCCTCGACCCCCAGAGACCAGGTGTGGGTAAATGGATTCAGCTCGGTTGAAGAGGCAAAATAGTCAGTTGCCGATCCGTAAAGGCTGAGATTGGAGATGCCAAACATCCCTTTCCATGCAAGTCCAAGTTCGTTGTACGGTTCGGGGTTGAAAAAGCAGATCAACAGACTGGTAATGACCGTGAAGAGAGCCAAGGCTGGGATCAGCCTTTTGAGGCGCCTGGCATAGAAGCCGAGGAAGAAGTCCTGGAGCGACTCACTGCGGTGATTGGCCAGAGACGAGGTGATGACAAAGCCAGACATCACGAAAAAGATGTCCACGCCGAGATAGCCACTGGGCATGGCGTTCTTGTTGATGTGATTCACGATAACGGCGATCACCGCCAGGGCCCTTAGACCATCAATCTCGGGCCTGTAGTTGGATTTTCTGACCTCTCCTTCTGCGACAATGCTTTTCAAGGCCTGGCTGTCCTGGTTTCCGAAGATTCTGCAGGGCCGATGGTTTGGCATGAACCCGCTGAGTTGCCACGGATTTCTTCCCCAGCAGAGCCTCGATGCCGCGATCGACTCCTCCATCGCCAGCCCCCCCCTCTGCGCCAGGGGTGCCTGGGTTCTACCCGCAGCTTCGGTGGCTGCTCTGGCTGGTGCTCACCCTGGCGCCCCAAGCGGGCCTTGCGGCCGATGCTGAGCGCTGCGGGGCCCTGCTCGATCGCCGCAATGCGCTGGCGGAGCAGGCCATGGCTGCGGAGATCCACCTGGCCAGCACCGTGCGCGACCGACTCTGCCCGGCGTTGAATCGCCGCGCCGATGCCGCCAATGCCAACCCGGAATCGGCGGGCGCGGCGGACCTGCAACAGGAGCCCTTCGATTTCGGCGGCTATGTGGAGTGCCGCCATCGGGCCGAGGCGGAGTTGGCACGCAGCCGCGCGGTGTTGTATCGCAATCAACTGGGCTTTCCCTTCTATACGCAGGCCGGTGCCGACCTGGCCCGTCAATCGGATCGGCTGGTGCAGGAGCGGATCCGGTCAGGCTGCCCCGGCCAGTCCTGAGAGCCGGGGGCCGTTCTCCTGATCCGGCAGGCAGGATGGCGGCACAGTTGCAAGGTTCTGTGATGGCCGCCGCGGCCCCGCCCACCTCCAGACCGCGGCCGAATCCCTGGCTCGGGCCCCTGCTGGTTGGCGTCTGTTTCGGGGTGGGATATGGCCTCACCCAGCGCCTGCTGACCCTCAACCTGCCAGGCCTGATTCACCTCGGCCAGGGTTTTTCCCTCAAGCCATTCCCCGGTACCGGCCTGGAGGCCCTGAGGCAGCGCTTCGGCCAGGAGGGTCAGCAGATCCGCGGTGATCTCGACCTGCTGGAACTGGAGGCCCAGTCCCGCCAACAGGAGGAGGAGATGCGCAAGCGGCAGGACGCTCTCGATGCCGAAGAGAGGCGTCAGGCTGAGGCCCCCGACCCTCTGGCGCTGCCGGAGCCTGAGCGACCGCAGGAGGGTGGTGGGGGGGGAGCCCAGGCGACACCCCCCGCTGGACCCTCGGCCTCGACTTCCGCGCGTCAAGCTGCTCCGGAGGCAGTGGCCCCCCTGCCGAGCCAGACGACCTCCGACTTGGCCCCGCCGCCGCCACCCAGCCCCGCTCCGCTGCCGTGAGCCTTCACAGTGCCAACCCCCGGCTGTCACAGTGACGGCAGCACCAGGCCCGAGATGAGCGCGCCCCAGTCCCTCTTCCAGGCGGCCGTCAACCGCTTCACGGCCCGGCTGGGCAGTGGCCTGGCCGATGCCGCGGCAGGACTGGCCGCGCTCGCCCAGGAGGCCCCCGAACGGCTGCAGCAGGAATGGCAACTGTTCTGGCAGGAAGTGGAACTGGAAGCTGAACGGTTGGAGAGGAGCGCGGGCACCTCAGCCGGTGCGGCCGGCGCTTCTGTTTCGTCGTCTCCCTTTGAGGGGGATGGCACGCCCGGCGAGGCTTTCGCCCGTGATGCGGGTGCCTCTCGCTTCCCCCGGGAGACCCAGGCCCAGATCGATGCGCTACGGGCCCAGGTGGCCGCCATCGCGCGCCGCCTCGACGAACGGCCCGCGGTGCAGGACTGAACACCATGACGGTCAGCGGCGTCGCGGGCTCGGGTCACGCGGTCACAGCTAAGGCGGTCAGCGGTGTCGCGGCTGGTGCGCCAACCCGTGGCATCGGTTCGTGGCGCCGTGCACGGCTCGATGACGCCACTCGGATCTGGCGGCCGCTGCGGATCTGGGGCCTCACTCTGAAACTGTTGGCCAGCCTCTGGTGGGATGGCCGTCGCTGGAGTTATCCCGGTGGCTTCACGCCGGAGCGACTGGCGGCACGGCAGCGCCGCCGGGCCCGCTGGCTCACCCAACAATTCCTCTCGTTGGGCTCGGCCTTCATCAAGCTCGGCCAGCTGTTGTCAGCCCGTCCTGATGTGCTGCCCGCCGATGTGGTGGAGGAACTCTCCCATCTGCAGGACCGGGTGCCCGCCTTTCCGTTTTCCGTGGTGGAGGGTCTGCTGGAGCAGGAACTGGGCGAGCGTTGCGCCGAGATCCTCGATCTCGAGGAGGTGCCTCTCGGCTCGGCCAGCCTGGCCCAGGTGCACCGCGCCAGCCT
Source organism: Synechococcus sp. CCY9201 (assembly GCF_034931105.1). Taxonomy (NCBI): domain Bacteria; kingdom Bacillati; phylum Cyanobacteriota; class Cyanophyceae; order Synechococcales; family Synechococcaceae; genus Synechococcus; species Synechococcus sp. CCY9201. The sequence continues at coordinate 5,084 of NZ_JAYGIC010000086.1, forward strand.
GCGCAGCGGCCGCCAGGTGGTGTTCAAGGTGCAGCGCCCCGGCCTGGAGCGCCTTTTCCGCCTCGATCTGGAAGTGCTGCAGCAGGTGGCGGCGGCCGTGCAGCGCCACCCCCGCTGGGGCGAGGGGCGCGACTGGATCGGCATTGCCAAGGAATGCCGCCGCGTGCTGCTGCGGGAGCTTGATTTCCGCCTGGAGGCCGAGCATGCCGCCCGCTTTCGTCAGCAGTTCCTGGAGGATCCGGGCATCCGCATCCCGGCAGTGGTGTGGGAACTGAGCAGCCGCCGCGTGCTCTGCCTGGATTACGTGCCGGGCATCAAGATCACCGACCGGCCAGCCCTGGTGGCCGCGGGGATCGAGCCCGCCGCCGTGGCGGAGAAGGGCGCCGCCAGTTATCTGCAACAGCTGGTGCGCTTCGGCTTCTTCCATGCCGATCCCCACCCCGGCAACCTGGCCGTGGCAACCGATGGTGCCCTCATCTATTACGACTTCGGCATGATGGGGCAGATTTCGGAGCGGCTGCGCAGCCGCCTCGGCCGCATGGTGCGAGCCGCCGCGGCGCGGGATGCCACCACCTTGGTGGAGGAATTGCAGCAGGCCGGTGTGATCGCCGAGGGCGTTGATCTCGGACCGGTCCGGCGTCTGGTGCGGGTGATGCTCACCGAGGCGCTCACACCTCCGTTCAGCTCCAACGTGCTGCAGAAGCTGTCCGGAGATCTCTATGACCTCGTCTATGGCCAGCCATTCCGCCTGCCGCCGGAACTGATCTTCGTGATGCGGGCCCTCTCCACCTTCGAGGGGGTGGGCCGCAGCCTCGATCCCGGCTTTAGCCTGGTTTCCATTGCCCGCCCTTACCTGCTGCCCCTGATGACTGCCAGTGGGTCCGGCCCCAACGATCTGATCAACGAGCTGGGTCGCCAGGCGGCCGAAGTGGGCAGCCGCGCCCTGGGCATCCCCCGTCGCCTCGATGAGAGCCTGGCCCGCATTGAGCAGGGGGATCTGCAGGTGCAGATCCGTGCCGGTGAAACCGACCGGCTGCTGCGGCGCCTGGCCCTGGCGCAGCAGAGTGCCGGTCAGTCCTTCCTGCTGGGCGGCCTGGCCGTTGCAGCCGCTCTGCTGGCAGCCAGCGCCAGGCCTGCCCTGGTGGCGATTCCCCTGGTTCTCGGTCTGCCGGTGGCAACGGGATGGCTGAAGCTGCAGTCGCGGCTGCAGCGGGATGGCCGGATCGATCAGCTGCAGGGTGGCGGTAAGGGCTGATCAGCCCTTGCCGCGGGGGCCGCGGTCCACGGCGCCGGCGTAGACGGCCTGGTTCCCCAGTTCGTCTTCGATGCGCAGCAGCTGGTTGTACTTGGCCACCCGCTCGGAGCGGCTCAGGGAGCCGGTCTTGATCTGGCCGGCCCGCGTGGCCACCGACAGGTCGGCGATGGTCACGTCTTCGGTTTCGCCGCTGCGGTGGCTGATCACGCTGGTGTAGCCGGCCCGGCCGGCCAGGTCGATCGCCTGCAGGGTCTCGGTGAGGGAACCGATCTGGTTCACCTTGATCAGGATCGAGTTGGCCACGCCCCGGTCGATGCCCTGCTGAAGCCGCTCGGTGTTGGTCACGAACAGATCGTCGCCCACCAGCTGCACCGTGCCGCCCAGCTTCTGGGTGAGCAGATCCCAGCCATCCCAGTCGTCTTCCGCCAGGCCATCTTCGATCGACACGATCGGGAAACGGCTCACCAGGGCCGCCAGCTGATCCACCATCTCGGCGCTGGTGTAGTGGCTGCCGCCGAAGGCATAGCGGCCGTCCTTGAAGAACTCGGTGCTGGCCACGTCGAGGGCCAGGGAGATCTGATCACCAGCGCGGTAGCCGGCCTTCTCGATCGCCTTGACCAGCAGCTCGCCGGCGGCATCGTTGCTGGCCAGATCCGGCGCGAAACCGCCCTCGTCGCCCACGGCGGTGGAGAGGCCCTGGTCGTGCAGCAGACCCTTGAGGGTGTGGAACACCTCGGCCCCCATGCGCAGGGCTTCGCGGAAGCTGTTGGCGCCGTGGGGCACCAGCATGAACTCCTGAAAATCAAGGTTGTTGGTGGCGTGGGCGCCGCCGTTGATCACGTTCATCAGGGGCACCGGCAGCAGATTCGCCATCGGACCGCCCAGGTAGCGGTAGAGGGGCAGATTGAGCCCCTTGGCGGCGGCCTGGGCCACCGCCAGACTCACGGCCAGGATGGCATTGGCGCCCAGCACGGATTTGTTGTCACTGCCGTCCAGTTCCGCCATGGCGTTGTCCACCGCCACCTGGTCGAGGGCGCTGAGGCCGCAGAGGGCCGGCGCGATCCGCTCTTCGATGTTGGTCACGGCCTGGGTCACGCCCTTGCCGAAGTAGGCCTTGCCGCCGTCGCGCAGTTCATGGGCCTCATGGGCACCGGTACTGGCGCCGCTGGGCACGATCGCCCGGGCGTTGGCGCCACCCTCGAGGTAGACCTCGGCTTCCACGGTGGGGGTGCCGCGGGAGTCGAGCACCTCGCGGGCAACGATGGAATCGATGACGAGGTCGAGGGAATCGATCACGTAGGCCGCTCTGGATTGCGGGAATCCTATGGGTGCCCCCCGCCCCCACTGGTGTGCCCATGCGTACCGCGAAGCGGCCGGACTTGCCCCTCACCATCGAGTCTCACAACGCAGTCTCGCCGCGCTTCCAGAGCCTGCGGCCAGAATGGCGGCAGACCGAACCGGCGCAGGGCGCCGCAGGAGCTCGCCGATGCGATTGCTGCACACCATGCTCCGGGTCGGAGATCTGGAACGCTCGCTCACCTTTTATACGGAGGTGCTGGGGATGCGGTTACTGCGCCGCAAGGACTACCCCTCCGGTCGCTTCACCCTGGCCTTCGTGGGCTATGGCGACGAGAGTGACACCACGGTGCTGGAACTCACCCATAACTGGGACACGGACACGTACACGGTGGGCAGCGGCTACGGCCACATCGCCATCGGTGTGGACGACATCCAGGCCACCTGTGCCGCCATCGGTGCCAAAGGGGGCCGGGTGGTGCGGGAGCCGGGGCCGATGAAGCACGGCAGCACCGTGATCGCTTTCCTGGAGGATCCCGATGGCTACAAGGTGGAGCTGATCCAGCGCTCCGCCCCGGCGGCGGCGTCCGCCTGATTGCCCGCCGCCCTGCCTCCTGCGTCATGGTCTCCTCCGTCTCCACCTCGCCGGCTCCCGGGAGCCTCACCAGCGATCCCGATCGCTTCAGCGAGGAGGCCTGGGAGCTGTTGCTTGCCTCCCAGGACACGGCCCGTCGCTGGCGCCATGGCGCCATGGATGTGGAGCACCTGCTGCAGGCGCTGCTGCAGGATCCCCGCTGGGCCCGGTTCGTGGACCCTCTGCCGCTGGATCTGGATCTGGCCCTCGATCGGATCGAGGCCTTCTGCGCCGAGCAGCCCCCGTCCCGCGGCGGCGAGCTCTACATCGGCGACGCCCTCGAGGATCTGCTGGAGGCAGCCGATCGGTGCCGGGCCGCCTGGGGATCGCAGCTGCTGGACGTCCCCCATCTGCTCCTGGCCCTGCTGGAGGAGCCCCGCCTCGGCGCCGAGCTGCTGGCAGAGCAGGGCCTCAGCGAAGACCTGCTCCGCCGCCAGCTGCGGCCCGGTGTCCCGGCAGTGGAACGCAACGTGGCTGAGGATCCGTGGCAGGTCGAGGCGGGCCGGGCTCCGACAGGGGCCCAGGTTGAGCCCCCAGCTGCCAGCACCGGTGCTGGCAGCTGGGTCGACGCAGAGGACCCCAGCCGGCCGCTCCCCGGCGCCCGGCGGTCTACGTCCCGCAGCTCTGCTTCCAGCCTCTCCTCCTCCAGCCCGGGGCCCAGTCGGCGGCGGCGGCCTG
>NZ_JAYGIC010000087.1:0-7085 GCF_034931105.1 Synechococcus sp. CCY9201
TGCACTTCTTCATGCTGTTCGTGCCGGTGATGGGTCTGTGGACCAGCAGCATCGGCATCATCGGCCTGGCCCTCAACCTGCGTGCCTACGACTTCGTGTCGCAGGAGATCCGCGCCGCTGAGGATCCTGAATTCGAGACCTTCTACACGAAGAACATCCTTCTGAATGAAGGTCTGCGGGCCTGGATGGCCCCGGCCGACCAGCCGCACGAAAACTTCGTCTTCCCTGAAGAGGTTCTGCCCCGTGGTAACGCTCTCTAATCCCAACCTCAGTTCGGTCGGGGGCAAGGACCTCGATTCGACTGGTTACGCCTGGTGGGCGGGCAATGCCCGCCTGATCAACCTCTCCGGTCGCCTGCTCGGCGCCCATGTGGCCCACGCTGGCCTGATGGTGTTCTGGGCCGGCGCCATGATGCTCTTCGAGGTGAGTCACTTCACCTTCGACAAGCCCATGTACGAGCAGGGTCTGATCCTGTTTCCCCACGTCGCCACCCTTGGTTACGGCGTTGGTCCCGGCGGTGAAGTCACCGATCTCTACCCCTTCTTTGTGGTGGGGGTGCTCCACCTGATCAGTTCCGCCGTTCTTGGCCTGGGCGGCCTGTATCACGCCCTGCGTGGTCCGGAAATTCTGGAGAACTATTCCGCCTTCTTCTCCCAGGATTGGCGTGATAAGAACCAGATGACCAACATCATCGGCTACCACCTCATCCTTCTCGGTGTGGGCGCCCTGCTGCTGGTGTTCAAGGCCATGTTCTTCGGCGGTGTCTATGACACCTGGGCCCCCGGCGGCGGCGATGTACGCATCATCACCAACCCCACCCTCAGCCCTGGTGTGATCTTCGGTTATCTCACCCGAGCCCCCTTCGGCGGCGAGGGCTGGATCATCGGGGTCAACTCGATGGAAGACATCATCGGTGGCCACATCTGGATCGGTCTGATCTGCATCTTCGGTGGCATCTGGCACGTCATCACCAAGCCCTTCGGCTGGGTGCGTCGTGCCTTCATCTGGAATGGTGAGGCCTATCTCAGCTACAGCCTTGGCGCCCTGAGCTTCATGAGCTTCATCGCTTCGGCCTACATCTGGTTCAACAACACCGCCTATCCCTCCGAGTTCTACGGCCCCACCAACGCCGAGTCCTCCCAGGCCCAGAGCTTCACCTTCCTGGTTCGTGACCAGCGCCTCGGCGCCAACATCGGTTCGGCCATGGGCCCCACCGGTCTGGGTAAGTACCTGATGCGCTCCCCCACCGGCGAGATCATCTTCGGTGGTGAAACCATGCGCTTCTGGGACTTCCGCGGCCCCTGGCTGGAGCCCCTGCGTGGCCCGAACGGTCTGAGCCTCGACAAGCTGCAGAACGACATTCAGCCCTGGCAAGTGCGCCGCGCGGCTGAATACATGACCCACGCGCCGAACGCCTCCCTCAACTCCGTGGGCGGCATCATCACCGAGCCCAACTCGGTGAACTTCGTGAATATCCGCCAGTGGCTGGCCTCCACCCAATTCGTGCTGGCCTTCTTCTTCCTGGTGGGTCACCTCTGGCACGCCGGTCGCGCCCGCGCCGCTGCCGCCGGTTTCGAGAAGGGAATCGACCGTCAGGCCGAGCCCACCCTGTCGATGCCTGATCTCGACTGATTCAACCCAGGGCTTGCCCTGCGAATCAACCACGACTGGTGCCTGATCTGCCCTCACCTCGCGGTGGGGGTTTTTTATTGTTTCTGCGTCTGTGACTTCTTCCCAGATCCACAACCGCCGGATCAGCAGCCGGGAAGGATCAGATGAACAGGAATGAATAATCTCGGCTCATGCCTGCCTACGGCACCGCGATTCGCAGCATGATTGCCAGGGACGTGCAAGAAGACGCCATCAACGCCATCAGAATAAATAGGAATAGTTGCACCTAAGACAAGAAATGACTGTCAAACCGTCTACAGTTGCTTCTAGGAACGCCTGTTCAAAGACAGAATTCACTCCACTGCCACCTCGACCCAGGCACGGCAGCGCAAGCCAACCGATGACTGCACAGCCCATCCGCCTCACCGCCATGCATCGCACCTCCAGTGTCTATCCCCTTCTGATTGCAGCCCTGGTCGCTCCGCTGATCGCCCTGGAGCCGGCCCGTGCTGACACCAAGACGCTCGATCTCTCTCGCAACGGCTTTGTCTGTGATCGGAGCCAGAAAATCTGCTACAACAGCAGAGGAGCCTCCACCGAGGCCACCCGCAACGAATTCGGCAGCAAAGCGGAGCGTGATCTTGTGAATCGGCTCTCCGGTAAGCCGCGCCAGGAGGAGATCCGATTCAGCACCGGAGCGGAGTGCGACCTGCGGCAGCAGATCTGCTGGGAAGATGGTCGCAAGCGCAAGAATGTGAGCCAGCAGCTCAACAAGCAGCTGTTCGGCAACAGCAGTGGTGGATCCACCCAAAGCTGGCGCAATCCGGCTGACGATACCGCCACTTGCCAACTGAGTGATCGGAACCGGCGCATCTTCAGCGGTCGATGCGATCTGCAACGGCGTGCCACCAGCAGTGGCACCTCCTATGTGGTGGATCTGCGAGACGGTCGCCGCTACACCTTCTACAACCGCATGGGCCGGCTGGTGATGAGTGATGCGACCGGAACCTATCCCGTGACCTACAGCACCCGCGGGCGTTCAACCGTCTTCCGCTGGGCCAATATGGAATTGGAGACCTACCGCAATGACAGTGGCAGCAATTCCAGTGGCCGCTATCCCGACAACCGCTATCAGGACAACCGTTACCCGAACAACAGTTATCCCGATAATCGCTACCCCAGCAACCAGTACCCTGGCTACGGCAATCCTTCCAGCGGTGGGTCTGGCTTGCAGAACCTGATCGAGAACCTGTTTCGCTAAGGACGCCTCAGCCAGTTGTTCAGCAGCGGCAGGCTCAGACCGATCACGTTGCTGAAGCAGCCTTGGATCTGCTCCACCAAAAGCCCGCCACGACCCTCCAAGGCAAAGCCACCGGCACAACGCAGCGGTTCGCCGGTGGCGACATAGGCGGCGATCTCCGCCTCGTTCAAGCAGGCAAACTTCACGCGAGTGGTGACGGTGGCCAGCTGCACAGCCGCTGCCAGCACTGACGGTGGGGAAACGCCGGAATCAGTCGGAGGGTCAACGGGCTGGCTGGCCCCGCTGAGCCGAATCAGGCAATGGCCTGTATGCAACTCAGCCCAACCTCCGGCCATGCGACGCCAGCGTTGGCAGGCCTCGTCTGCATCGACAGGCTTGCCATAGACGTCGCCATCCATGCTGAGCACGGAGTCGCAGCCCAGCACCGCCGAGGTCTTCATGGCCTCCGTTGCCTCCAGCACCGACGCAGGGTTGCGTGCATCTGGCAACTGAGCCAGCACCGCCTCGGCTTTCGCCTGGGCCAGCCTCTGGACCAGCTGTTCAGGATTGGGGTGATGAATCGCCTCCTCATCGACCCCACTCACCTGGACCCGATGGGGAATACAGGCCTGCTCCAGGAGGCGGCGGCGGGCAGGAGAGGCGGAGGCCAGCAACAACATGGGGCGCGGCGGAAAGGGCAGTGAGGATCAATCCGGTGCAGACGATTCCGGTGCCGCGGCCAGGCGCGGGATCTCCAGGACGTCGTCCAATTGAATCAAAGACCCTGCGGATTCAAGGGTGTGGTCTGTGGGGAGGACAAGCGGCCACAATCGCCTGATGCATCCACAGCCGACGAACGACACGGCTCCTCAAGGAGACGCCGAGGAACGCGACCAGCGCTCCTGGAAGCGGGCCGAGCGAGCCGTCTGTTCCCTCTCCTACCGGCGTACGTTCTATGGGTTGGTCAGCGATCAGGCGATCAGCAGCGCCGATTTTTGCCAGCGGACCGACCTCGATCGCCTCTTCCGAGGCAGGGTTGCTGCGCCCGACTCGGTCGAGAACGACTGGATCTGGTTGATCCGGCTCGGCGTCCTGCGGCGCGAGGTGGATGGGCAGGGCCTGACGGAGCGGGTCCGGCTGACCCCGATGGGACGCCAGCTGCTGGCCACCTGGCCCGCAGAGATCCCCACAGCCACTCCCCTGCAACGCCTGCAGCACTGGGTCAGCCGGTACCGGCCACGGCGATGACCGAATGCGTCGATCCACTATCCAGCTGCCAACCTCCGTCAGCCTCCCTGCCGCCGCTGATGGTGCTGGGCACCAGCAGCGGGGCCGGCAAGTCGCTGATGACCGCCGCCCTCTGCCGGGTACTGAAGCGTCGCGGTGAAACGCCCGTGCCCTTCAAGGGGCAGAACATGAGCAACAACGCCTGGGTGGATCCGGCCGGCGGCGAGATGGCCTACTCCCAGGCCCTGCAGTCCTGGGCCGCGGGGCTGGAGCCCCTGGCGGCCATGAACCCGGTGTTGCTCAAGCCGCGGGGCGACAGCACCAGCGAGGTGATCCACCTGGGCCGCTCGGTGGGCACCGCCCGGGCCGAGCACTACTACCGCGATTGGTTCCGGCCCGGTTGGCGGGCGATCCGCCAGGGCCTGGCGGAGCTTCAGCAGCAGCACCCTGGCGGCCGGCTGGTGCTGGAGGGAGCCGGCAGCCCGGTGGAGGTGAACCTGCAGGCCCGCGATCTCACCAACCTGCGCCTGGCCCAGTTCCTGCGGGCCCGTTGCCTGCTGGTGGCCGACATCGAGCGTGGTGGTGTCTTCGCCCAGATCGTCGGCACCCTGGCATTGCTGCGTCCGGTGGAGCGCCCGCTGATCCGGGGTCTGTTGATCAATCGCTTCCGGGGACGCCGGGAGCTGTTCGATGCCGGTCGGAGCTGGCTGGAGGCCCAGACCGGGGTGCCCGTGCTGGGGGTGATGCCCTGGCTGGAGGAGCTGTTTCCACCGGAAGACTCGCTCGATCTGCTGGAGCGGCGCGGCCGCAAGAGCGGTGCCGAACTGGAGATCGCCGTGCTGCGGCTGCCATCGCTGAGCAACTTCTCCGATCTCGATCCGCTCGAAGCCGAACCCAGCGTGCAGCTGCGCTGGGTCCGGCCCGGCGAGGCGCTCGGCCGGCCCGATGCCCTGATCCTGCCGGGCAGCAAGCAGACCCTGCGCGATCTGGCCGGCCTGCAGGCGGCTGGCCTGAGCGAGGAGATCGCCGCCTACCTGGCCGGCGGCGGCCAGGTGTTCGGCCTCTGCGGCGGGCTGCAGATGCTGGGCCAGCGGCTGCAGGATCCCGAGGGTCTCGAAGGCGCCACGCCAGGGGTCTCGACCAGCACACTGCCAGGCCTCGGCCTGTTGCCGCTGGCCACCACGTTCAGCCCCGCCAAGACCCTGCGCCAGCGCCACAGCACCGCCCTCTGGCCACCGGGAGACCCGCTGCAGCTGGAGGGCTTCGAGCTGCACCACGGCCGCACGGAACTCCTGCAATCGGGCCCTGGCCCTGGCCCCTGCGCCCCCCTGGCGGCGGAGGCAGGGCTGGGCTGGTGGCGTTCGGCTGGTGAGCAGGGCGGCGAAGTGGCGGGCACCTACCTGCACGGCGTCTTCGAGAACGGACCCTGGCGGCGGCGCTGGCTGAACCAGCTGCGCAGGCGCCGCGGTCTTCCCCCCCTGAGCGAGCACCAGCCCCACCACGGCCGTCAGCGCGACGCGCTGCTGGATCGCCTCGCCGATGCCTTCGAAGCCCACATGGACCTGGACCCGTTGCTCGGAACCACCCGGTAGCCAAGCGTGCCCCAGGCCCCTCCAGCCAGGGCGAGCCCCAGCAACGGCAGCTCCCCGAACCGGTCATAGGGGGTCATGGCGTCACGCGGCTCCAGGCCGAGCACCGTCGTGACCGGCCTGCCCGGGGGGAGGGCGGCGCGCAGACGACCGGAGCTGTCGACCACCAGGCTGGGTCCGGTGTTGGCCGCACTCACCAGCCAGCGACCTGTTTCCAGAGCCCGCAGCTGGGCCAGGGCCTGGAACTGGCCCTGGAGCTGGGCGGGGTAGGGGTCGAGATTGGCGCTGGCCAGCAGCCACTGTGCCCCGGCGGCCACCGCGGCTCGCTGACCGACACCGTCGGCGATCTCGTAGCAGATCGCCACCCCGATCGCCCCGCCGGGCCGCTCCAGCAGCCGCGACGGCGCCCCCGGTGTGATCCCCCCCACGGCCGAGAGGCCACTCCAGCGCCACAGGTGGGCCAGGGGGACCCATTCCCCCAGCGGCACGACCCGGGCCTTATCGATCCAGCCGCTGGGCCGAGCCTGATCGCCAGGCGCAAAGCGCAGCACGCTGCTGCGCACCTCCGCGTCCTGGCGACGAAAGCCGCCGCTGAGCACTTCGGTGGGCGCTGGATCAGGCAGGGGCTGATCCAGCGGCAGAGCGCCCTCGGGCAACAGCAGTGCATCGATCGACTCCCCGGCTGCCCCTGCCGCCACGGCCAGCTGTTGTGCTGCCGCCAGCCTTTGCAGCAGCCGCTGCTGCTGGGCTGCTTCGAATTTCTGCCGGGTGGGAATCGCCGGCTGGACCACCAGAAGCCGCTGACCATGGGCCGGTGCCGGCAATGCCGATGGGGGCTGGGTGGCATTCGCTGCCTGGGCAGCTGGGGCCTGCTCGGAAGCCCGCAGCAGGGCGGCTCCCACACCATGCAGCAGAAGGACGGCCAGGAGCCAGCTCAGCAGCGCAGCGATCCCTTCAGACCAAAGGCGGCGGACCAACAGCCGCAGAACGCGCCACAGCAACCAGGCGATCAGGAGCTGCAACGCCGCCACCAGGCCGGCGCCGCCGAGGCTCGCCCAGGCCGCCAGGGCGCGATCACCCGGCAGGGCTGAAGCCCCCAGGCCGATCCAGAAGAGCGGGCCGCGGGCCAGTTGCACCTCGGCAAGGCCCCAGAGCGCCGCGGCGGTGATCGCGGCCGCGAGACCACCGCCTCCCCACCAGCCCTCCAGACGCATCAAGACAGCCAGCCACAGGGCCACCAGCAGGGCCCCAGCCAGGCCGCACAACCCCCAGAGCAGCAGGCAAAGGGGCAGGCTGAGGGGCAGGGGCACCCCCACCCAGTCGAGGGGATGGAGCCAGAGCAGCCAGCGGTGGCTCACCAGCACCGCCGCCGCGCCCCAGGCCCAGCCGCCGCGCCAGCCAAGCGGCGAACGCGGCAG
>NZ_JAYGIC010000088.1:0-6227 GCF_034931105.1 Synechococcus sp. CCY9201
GAACGCGGCAGGGCCCAGAGCAGCGCCAGGGCCGGCCACAGCAGCCAGGCAGCTCCCCAGGGCGGCAGAGCCAACCCTGCCCCGGCACCGGCGACAGCCGCTCCGATCCACCAGCGACACCGGTCTGCTCCCATGGCGGTGGAGCCTAGGAACGGCCAATCTGTTCAGAACAAGAAAGCAGCCGATCCATGGACCAGGGCAACCTGCTGCAGATGCTGCTGTTGCGCGGCCTCGGCACCACATCGCTGGTGGGAGACCGGCTGCGCCTGGTGAGTCAGGACTGGGTCCGCAGCGGTCGGCTCGATCCCGGCCAGGCCTCCGCGTTGGTGGAGGACGTGCTCAAGGCCCTGCGCGGCGAAACTCCGGAGCTGGAGCAACAGGCGGAGCGGCAGCTGGAGCGCAACCGCGATCAATTGCTTGAGGATCTGGGCCTGGCACGGCAGCGGGAGCTGGATGAGCTGCGGGGACGCATCGACCGGCTGGAGCAGGCCCTGCGGCAGCGCCAGATCAGTGCCGACACCCCAGACTGAGCCAGCCGGCACCGCCTGGGGGCGAACGGTTCAGGAGGCAGAATCGGCGCAGCCCACCTGTTCCTTGCCAGCTGCCCCATGCGCGACATCCTGATCAGCTCGGCGGTGTTCGTGGCCTGCCTGATGGTGGCCTTCGTGAGCCAGCTGGTGGCCCCCTCCACCGTGATCGGCGCGGCCAGTGCCGAGTCTTCCGTGGCCGAAGCATCAGCCAGTCCGGCAGTGGCCGTGACCAACGCGGCAGCAGCCAGCACCGGTCTGGCGGCTCAGGCCCTCAACGCCCCAGAGGTGAGCCGGACCGCTCGGGCCGTTGTGCAGGCACCGCTGGAACTCGACCCCAACGATCCCAACCCCACCCTGTTTGCCATGGCTTCTGATTCGCCGATCTCCAGCTCCTCCGATGCGGCCCTGGCCCAGGGAGCGTCTTCCCTCGGAGGTCCCATGGACGCTGCCAAGGAGCGGGTCACCCCCAGTGGCCTGCGCATCACCGACCTGGTGATCGGTGATGGCCCCGAAGCTCAGAGCGGTCAGACAGTCGTGGTCAACTACCGCGGCACCCTGGAAAGCGGCAAGGAGTTCGACTCCAGCTACGGTCGCGGCCCCTTCTCCTTTCCCCTCGGCGCCGGCCGGGTGATCCGCGGCTGGGACGAAGGCGTGGCCGGCATGCAGGTGGGTGGCAAGCGCAAGCTGGTGATTCCCGCTGATCTGGCCTACGGCGAACGGGGCGCCGGTGGTGTGATTCCCCCCAACGCCACCCTGATCTTCGAGGTGGAGCTGCTGCGGATCGGCAGCTGAGGCCTTGGTCGCTGGACACTGAACGCCAAGGCCCTTGCCGGAGAGGCGCCTGACATCGAAAACCTGTAGCAATCGTTAGGATGCCTTGGACAAGGCTCCATCGAGCCTGAATCCCGTCCTGCCCTGGCGGCACCAAGCCCACAACTGACCGGCCCGGCCCTCCTGCGGCAGGCTTTTCCCAAGCCCTTTCCCTTCCCCCATGGCTCACACGCTGCCCGCGCTGCCCTATGGACTCGATGCGCTCGAGCCCCATATCAGCAGCCGGACCCTGGAGTTTCACCACGGCAAGCACCACAATGCCTACGTCACCAACCTCAACAACCTGGTGGCCGGCACCGATCTGGAAGGCAAGAGCCTGGACGACGTGATCACGGCCGTGGCCGGTGATGCCAGCAAGGCCGGTGTGTTCAACAACGCCGCCCAGGTGTGGAACCACAGCTTCTACTGGCAGTGCATGAAGCCCGGCGGTGGCGGTGCCCCCAGCGGCGCCCTGGCCGACAAGATCGCCGCTGATTTCGGCAGCTTCGAGGCCTTTGTCGAGGCCTTCAAGGCTGCCGGCGCCACCCAGTTCGGCAGTGGCTGGGCCTGGCTGGTGCTGGATGGCGGCACTCTCAAGGTGACCAAGACCGCCAATGCCGATCTGCCCCTGGCCCACGGTCAGAAGGCGCTGCTGACCATGGACGTGTGGGAGCACGCCTACTACCTCGATTATCAGAACCGTCGCCCTGATTACATCACCACCTTCCTCGACAAGCTGGTGAACTGGGACTTCGTGGCGGCCAACCTGGCGGCGGCCTGATCCCTCTTCCCGAGAAAACTTGGCCGAAGGAAATTCAGCCAAAGTTTTCCCAACTCAAGACTATTTTGCTAAACCATTGCTGCGAAAGCAGTCTTCAGTGAGCCCCCGAGTCTTCCGGGGGCTTTTTTGTTGGCTCAGTCTGTTTTCAGTTCAGTCTCTGCCTTGATCCAACCAAGCTGTGTTGGCTGTGCCTCAAGGCTTTCCATGTCTTGATTCGTCGTGCGTCTGACCTTGAGTGCCGCCTCGATCAGACCTTGAGCACCGCCTCCGGCGGAATCCACATGGCGTCGCCATAGGAAAAGAAGCGGTAGTTCTGTTCAATCGCCTCGCCGTAGAGATCCAGCAACCGCTGCCGGCCGATCAAGGCACTCACCAGCAGCAGCAGCGAACTCCTGGGCAGATGGAAATTGGTGAGCAGACCCTCCACCACCGCGAAGCGGAAACCGGGTTGGATCACCAGATTCACAGGGCCGGCGTGGGGGCATAGCTCACCGCCATGCAGGGCGGCCACCCCCTCGAGGCTGCGCACGCTGGTGGTGCCCACGGCGATCACCCGCCCGCCGCGCTCGCGGCAGGCCCGCACCGCCTCCACCAGCGCCGGGCTCACCTCCACCCATTCGCTGTGCAGCTCCAGCTGGCTGAGGTCTTCGTCTTCCAGGGGCCGGAAGGTGCCCAGCCCCACATGCAGGGTCACGGTGGCTCGCTGCACGCCGCGGCTCTCCAATGCAGCCAGCAACTCATCGCTGAGGTGCAGACCCGCCGTTGGGGCCGCCACGGCACCGGGCCGTGCCGCGTAGCGGGTCTGGTAGCGCTCGTTATCGCTGGCGTCGTGTTCGTGGATGTAGGGCGGCAGTGGGATCGCGCCGTAGGCCAGCAGCAGCGGCTCGAGGCCGGCGGCATCGGTGCACTCCGGCGGAAAGTGCACGATGCGGCCACCGGTGTCGGGATCGCTGTCCAGCACCTCCACAGCCAGGGGCGGCTGCCCCTCGGCCAGCAGCTCCAGCTGGTCACCGGGGCGCAGGCGCTTGGCCGGACGGGCCAGGCAGAGCCAGCGGGCCTCCCCCCGCGGTTCGAGCACCAGCAGTTCCACGGCGCCGCCGCTGCCGGCCCGGCGGGCCTGCAGACGCGCCCGCAGCACCCGGGTGTCGTTCACCACCAGCAGATCACCGGGCCGCAGCTCCTCCTGCAGATCCCAGACCGTGCGGTGGCGACAGCCCGCATCGGCTTCCACTGCCAGCAGGCGGGCCGCATGGCGGGGCTCCACGGGGCGCTGGGCAATGCGCTCGGGCGGCAGCTCGAACCCATAGCTGGACAGGGCGCGATCTTCGGGACCTCCCAGGGGGGACACCGCAGAACGAGAGGAGAGGGGCTGCAACCGCCGATCGGGAATCAGGCCGGCAAGTAATAGCGCACCACGGTGAAGACCCGGTTGTGCTGGGCATCGAGCGCCTGGCGCATGTTGATGGCGCGCTGGTTGAGCAGCAGGCTGTCGAAGCGGTAGCGGGGAATCGCCATCGGCATCACGATCGTGAGGCTGGAGGCGGGGTAGCGGTTCTCCTCGGCTTCCACCACGGCCACAAAGGGTTGGATCAGGGAGGCAAAGGGGCTGTCCACCAGCCGCAGTTCCACCTGGGGTTCGTCCCCCACCAGGCGCAGCCAGTCGGCCTGGATGGCGGCTGGATCATCGTCTTCCGAAAGCACCCACACCGCCACCACCTGATCAGAGACCCGGGCGGCGTAGTGGAGGGCATCGAGGCTGGGGCGGCTGAATCCGGTGAGCCAGACGATGCTGCGGTTCCCGATCGGTTCATGGCGTTGCGGCAGCCGCACCGGCTGGACCTGATCGGGCTGCACGGCGATTTCGGCGTAGACCCGCCGGTAGCGCCGCCGGATGCGGGCCAGCAGCGCCACCAGCAGCGGGATGGCGATCACCACGGTCCAGGCTCCTTCGCTGAACTTGCTCAGCACGATCACCACCAGCACCACGCAGGTGGTGATGGCCCCCAGGGCATTCATCAGCAGCCGGCCGTGCCAGCCGGGGCCGCGCTGGCGCCACCACAGCACCACCATGCCCGTCTGGGACAGGGTGAAGGCCATGAACACCCCCAGGGCATAGAGGTTCACCGCCACGGTGGTGTCACCCCGGCAGACCACGATGATCACGGCGGTGGCCAGCACCAGGGTGGTGATGCCGTTCTGGAACACCAGCCGATCCCCCAGCCAGCCCATCTGACGGGGCAGGAAGCGGTCCTGGGCGAGCATCGCGGCCAGGCGTGGGAAGCCGGCGAAGGCGGTGTTGGCCGCCAGCACCAGGATCAGCAGGGTGGTGATCTGCAGAGCCCAGAGCAGCGGACTGCCGGCCCCGAACACCCGCAGGCCGATCTGGGCCAGCACGGTGCGATTCGGATCGGGAGCCACGCCATAGAGGAAGCCGAGGCCGCTCACGCAGAAGAACATCGCGGCGAGCATCAGCCCCATCACCAGCATCGTGGCCCGCGCCCGGGTCGCCGCCGGCTGGCGGAACAGCTTCACCCCGTTGGCGATCGCCTCGATGCCAGTCATGGCGGAACAACCGGAACTGAAGGCCCGCAGGATCAGAAACAGCCCCAGCGGCTCCACCGCCTGAATCAGCGGGGGGGGATCGGGCTGGAAGCCATGGTGAAACACCAGGTCCTGCAGTCCGCCGAGGGCCAGAAGCGCCACCATCAGCACAAACGCGTAGGTGGGGAGAGCGAAGGCCTGTCCCGCCTCCCGGACACCACGCAGGTTCGCCCAGCCCACCAGCAGCAACAGCAGCAGGGCGAAGGCCACCTCGTGGCGCAGCAGGCCCGGCAGCAGTGAGGAGAGCGCCTGGGTTCCCGCCATCAGGCTCACCGCCGCTGTGAGGGTGTAATCCACCAGCAGGGAAGCGGCCGCCACCAGGCTGGCGGCGGTGCCGAGGTTTTCGCGGGCCACCACATAGGAGCCGCCGCCCTGGGGGTAGGCCTCGATCGTCTGGCGGAAGGAGAAGACCACCACGGCGATCAGGGCGATGATCGCCAGGGTGATCGGCAGTGACAGCTCCAGGGCGCGGCTGCCGGCCAGGATCAGAACCCCCAGAGCGGCCTCGGTGGCATAGGCCACGGAGGAGAGGGCATCGGACGACAGGATCGGCAGGGCTTCGTAGCTGGGCAGCCGTTCAGCTTCCGCCTCGCTGCGTGGCAGAGGCTTGCCGAACAGCCGCCGGATCAGGTCCATGGAGCCATCGCTCAGAAGGCCAGGCTTTCGGGGTTGGTCTCGATCAGCTGGGCCAGGTCCTTGAGGAAGGCGGCGGCGTGGGCGCCATAGATGGTGCGGTGATCACAGGTGAGGTTCACCTGCATCTGGTTCTTCACACGGATCGCGCCATCCTTGCCGGCCACCACCGTGGGACGCGACGCCGCCACAGCCAGGATGGCGCCGGTGCCGGGGGGAAGGATCGCATCGAAGCGATCCACTCCGAACATGCCCAGGTTGGAAAGCGTGAAGGTGCCGGTGCTGTATTCCTCCGGCTTGAGCTGCTTGGTGCGGGAGCGGGCCACCAGATCGGCCCAGTTGCGGGCGAGAGAATAGAGGTCGGTCTTGTCGGCGGAGGCCAGCACCGGGGTGATCAGGCCGCCGTCTTCCATGGCCACGGCCACGGCCACATTCACGGAGCCGGGGTAGGTCATGCCGGCCTCGGTGGTGGCGGCATTCACCTGGGGATGGCGGGCCAGCACCACACCCACGGCCTTGGCCAGCAGGGCCGTCATGGTGACGCCCTTGCTCTTCACCTGCTTGTAGAAGGCATCGAGCCTGTCGGTGGTGATCGTGTAGCCCACCCGGAAACAGGGCACCTCCAGGCTGGCCAGCATGTTGCGGTTCACCGCCTGCTGGAGGGTGTTGAAGGCCACGCTCTCACCGGGTCGGCCAAAGGCCTGTCCCGCCGGGGCGGGGGCTGCAGCGGGGGCTGCGCCAGCACCATTGCCGGCGGCAGAGCCTGCCGAGGCCACGCTCACCGCGGCGGCCGATCCCTCGGCAACCCGGGGCACACTCACCGGCTGACCGGTGGCGGCCAGCACGTCGTCGGCCTGGATACGGCCATGGGG
>NZ_JAYGIC010000089.1:0-4874 GCF_034931105.1 Synechococcus sp. CCY9201
GCCAGGCTGCTGCCAAGTCGGCCCAGTTCGGTGGCGTCGGCCACCGCCACCACCTCGGCCCAGCCCCGGCCGCTGGCCACCAGGGACCCGGCCAGGATCCGCTCCCCGGCGGCGGAGCGGGCGACCGGCAGCGATTCTCCGGTGAGCAGCGACTCATCCAGCCACAACCCCACCGCCTCGCTGAGGGCGGCATCGGCCGCCACCCGATCACCTTCCTCCAGCCGGAGCCGATCGCCCACGCGCACCTGATCGGCGGGCAGCTCCAGATCCTCCCCATCGCGCCGCACATGGGCGTGGGGTGCCGAGAGCCGGGCCAGTTCGGCCAGGGCGTGGTTGCTGCGCTGCTGCTGCACGGCATCGAGCAGGCTGATGCCCACCACGAAGACCAGCAGGATGCCGCCATCGACCCATTCGCCGATCAGGCCATAGATCAGGGCGCAGGCCAGCAGCAGCAGGTTGGTGGGCTCAAGCCAGCTCATTCGGGCCCCGCTGATGCCCCCTCCATAGCGCTACTCGCCAGTCCTGCCCTGGCCGGGCTGGGCGATCCAATCGGGGGCGATCAGATCAGCGGCCTGCCGGGCCTCGTTCAGCACCTGGAACAGCAGCCGCGGCAACTCCCTGAGCAGCGCGATCCAGGAGGCCAGGTAGGCGGCGTGGTTGCAGACATCGCTGCCGATCTCAAGCCGATCACCCAGCAGCACCGCCCCGAGCTCGGCCACCAGCTCTTCGCGGGCATAGGCCCGGCAGTTGGAGGCGCTGCCTCCCATCCGGCCGGAGAGACCCCGCTGGAGCCGGGAGCCATGACCGCTGGAGTGGATCGCCTTGCGGGCCCAGGTGGCGTAGAGCGCATTGGCGGAGTGGAAGGCGGTGCGATCCCTCCATCAGCTCGCTCAGGGAGGCAACCAGCTTCTGCTCCGGAGGACCCTTGTGGGATGGGGATACGACAGCCATGGACCAGCAGCGCAGAACCGGAGTCGCCAGTGCGGCCAGCGATCGGGGCCGGCTGGGAACTCCATGAGATCCATTGCCACCGGTGTCTTGTCGTCGGCGCTGGCCTGGCTGCCTGGAATCGGCTGCAGCCGACATTCCACGCGTTTTTCGCACGTGTGGCTGTTGTTCAGGTGTTGGTGGTCTCTGCTAGGAACGCACCGCTGAGCATTGGATGAGGGGTGCGCCGCCGCCAGCGCCCAGCCGTCCATCGGCACCGGCACCACGGCGGCCTCGCTGTTCACCGGCGAGCTGCTGTTCGCCCGGAGGCTCGATGGGCTGGAAACGCTGGAGGAACGCAAAGAGGGAAGCCAGGCAGGGTTTGGTCTATGCCAACAACTGGGCCAGGAGTTGGGTTCCTGCTCCGATGGTCACAGCTCTGCCAATCACCTGCAGCCCGCTCGAATGCAGTGTCGGCAGTACCAACAGGGCGAGAGCCACGACCGGCGCGGCTCCGGAACCCCAACGTCCGTCGGGCCCGATCGCCAGCCTGGCCCTCTTCTTCGCAGGACCGGTGTTGTGGGTCGCTGGAGCCTTCAGTCCTGCGGCCGCACTGGTACCGGCCGGGTTCAGAGCCAGTGATGCGGATAGGGCCCGCTGGACGGACGCAGTCGGTGGAACACCACCGCGATCAACACCAGGACCAGGGAGCCGCTGAGGATCGGGCTGAGTACGAAAGAGGGTCGGGCCTTCAGCAGCACGCCCAGCAGGGCCACAGCACCCGCAGGTGGGTGCAGGCATCGCAGCTGCTGCCCCAGCGCGATGGTCACCCCTACGGCCAGCCCCATCCCCCCCACCGAAGGGCCCGGCCAGGCCACGCACACCACGCTGATCAAGGCCCCGATCGTATTGCCGAGAACGATGTTGCGGGGTTGGGCCAGGGGGCTGCTGGGATGCCCGAACAACAGAACGGTGGAAGCCCCGAAGGGAGCCACAACCAGGGGGTAGTGACTCCAGCTGCTGATCAGGCCCAGTGCGCAGATGGCCAGAAGACCGCCGATCCAGGCCGCCACAATCTCTCCCCGGGCAAAGCGAGGCTGGAACGCACGACCACGCTCCCGATCGGTTCGCAGACGTCGAAACACCATCGACAGCACTGTATCGAGACGAACAGTTCAACTCTGGCTCAGCAGACGGGATCGCCTCCCGATCAACTCTTCCCACTGGTG
Source organism: Synechococcus sp. CCY9201 (assembly GCF_034931105.1). Taxonomy (NCBI): domain Bacteria; kingdom Bacillati; phylum Cyanobacteriota; class Cyanophyceae; order Synechococcales; family Synechococcaceae; genus Synechococcus; species Synechococcus sp. CCY9201. Next base: position 2,157 of record NZ_JAYGIC010000089.1, read on the forward strand.
CATCAACAGCCCAGCCCACCCGACAAGCAGCCAGGCCAGGACAGCGGTGCGGCAGCGAGACCAGCGCCCGAAGTGGCCTCTCCTGCAGGGCCAAGGCGGACGAAGACGACCTCCGACAGCAGAGCGCCTCCGGTTTCCATCGGCCCCAGCAGTGGATTGGGCGGGCTGTCCAGTTGAGGCGGCAGGATGGCTTGGTTGTGCCTCGCAGGTGGCGAACGCACGCCCGATGGTGTGCCGGGTTGCCAGCGACCGATCGCTACGCTGACTCGCTCGCGGGAAACTGATCAAGGCTTGCTCAATGTTGTCGCCACCCCTCCCAGCGCCAACATCACCTCGATCTCGTAGCCCAGTTCCCGAATGCCCTGACGGATCGAGCGGTAGCCGCCGCGCCGCAGCAGGTTGATGACCCCGGTCCTCAGGAAGGCGACCGCGCTGCTGCTCAATTGGGTTTCGCCTTGGGGGAGCACCGAGATCTCGAACCTCTCCATCCGCGTCGTGAGCCACGGAGAAGCCCCCAGCGTCAAGAGATCGAGGCACTCCTGGCCCTGTTGATGCGGCAGTAAGCCCGAATCGAGATTGTCAATCAGTCTTTGGGAGCATGGCCAAGGTGACATCTTGTAGTCAATCAAGTAAAGACTTGGTGGACCCGTATATAATCCCCAGGCGTCAAGGCTACATTTTGAAATGGTCGATTCGGCAAAGAGTCTGAACTGTTGCCGCCGTCTAGGACAATCTAGTATCTTGCAAAAACTCTATTTTAGGATTGCGGTAGGGCTCCGCTAATCGTTAGCCGATTCTCTGGGATGGGCGCCCAGCTGGGCGAGAGGAATGGATGCGCTCTAGCCTGGGTTCTGGCTCAAGTGGCATCAGCTGCGAGGTCACCATGAGTTTCACGTTGGCATGCGAACAAGAAGCAGGTGGACGTTGGATGGCCGAGGTGCGGCAGCTGCCTGGAGTCCTTGCTTGCGGAAATTCGTCTGCTGATGCATATGGAATCGAGTTGGGGTCGTTTGCTGGTTGATCAGGCTCAAGCGCTTCACGTGGTGGGCCTCGGTATCTGTCCTTTCGGCGCCGGGCTGAAGCTGGAGGCCAGCCTCGACGATCTCTCCGCCGCGGCGGTGGTGACGTCACCCCCATCAATCGGCGTATTTATTGATTCCTGCTGACCATGGCATCCAGCGGAGCCGAATGCTGCTGTCAGCCTCTCCAGGTCAGAGCCCGTCTGATCTGGCCAGGCCAGTCGCGTGGCATGTCGTTGGCACGGATTCGAAGGCTCGCCATCGATCGGACCAGCGGCACTCCGCCGCGTTGCAGCACGGCCAGAATGTGGACCAGCACAGCTCCTGCCATGACCAGCCAGGCCAGAAGATGCACCGAATAGACAACATGATCGAGTTGACCATCCTTCAGCCAGTCTTCGTCCATTAATTTGCCACTCCCCACAGCCAGCGCCAGGGCGAGCAGGGTGATGGCATTGGCGGGCTTCTGCAGCTGCCGGCGCCCCACGCTGACGGCGTAAAGGGCGAACAGGATGGCCAGGGGCCAGAGCAGTACGCCGATCGAGCCGTGGATGTCGATCCAGTCTCCACCGAGCCTCAGTGGCAGGCGCCCCCAGCGGCCGTCGTCATTGGAATACAGGAGCAGCCCGCTCAGCCAGGCCAGAGACACCAGCGCAGCCGTTGGGCCGTGCAGCAGCCGCAGAAGTGATGGTTGGTAGGGACGGGCCATCGCTGCTGAAGACGTTGTGGGCCCTTTTTTAGCGCGAATCATCGAAAACTCAGCCAGAGGCCGCTGGTTCGCTGATCGAGCGCCATCCTTCGTGCAATTGTCGATCTACTGGTCGGTGGAGCCTGTGGCAGGGCAGATGGGAGCTTGAGCGGATCCTAGGATTTCGCCAGTACATCCCTGGCTTGGCTCAAGTGACCTATTGCATTGGTTATTGGCTTGAGAAGGGGCTGGTCCTTGCCTCTGACTCCCGTACAAATGCAGGCGTAGACTACATCTCAACCTATAGCAAGATGCATGTGTTTCAGCCGGCGTCAGATCGGCTATTTGTTCTTTTGGCGGCTGGAAATCTAGCAACGACCCAGGCTGTGCTGAATTGGATTCGGAGGGATCTGGATCGGGCTAGTGATGATGGCCAGGAAGGCAGGAAAAATCTGAGGACGTGCGAGTATCTTTTCGAGGCGGCCGCCTATATAGGTCGTGTAAGTTTGGCTGTGCAACGGCAGGATGGTCCGGCTTTGAAGGAGATTGGTGCCGATGTTGGCGCCTCCTTCATCCTGGGTGGGCAGATTGGCGGTGAGTCTCACGGTCTTTCTATGATCTATCCCCAGGGAAACGCGGTGATGGCGACCCGCGAGACGCCCTACCTGCAGATCGGTGAAACCAAATATGGCAAGCCACCGCTTGACAATGTTGGTCACACCAATCTTTCGCTTGAGGATGCTGCACGCCTCTGCCTGATTTCGGAGGTGCTCACCCAGCGCTCCAATCTCACCGTGGGCCCCCCTTTTGAGCTGGCCATCGTGCCGCGCAACTCGCTGGCGATTGCGCACCAGATCAAGTTTGAGGCCGATGCCCCTGAGCTTTCCGCCATGTTCGAGACTTGGAGCAGCGCCCAGCGGGAGGCGCTCTATCGGTTGCCCCATTTCGCCTGGGAGCAATCAGCGCCGGCTTGATCCGGCCGAGGTATCCCCTCACCCCGCACCCCTCGCG
>NZ_JAYGIC010000090.1:0-2742 GCF_034931105.1 Synechococcus sp. CCY9201
GCGGGCAGCGGCTGGCTCTCGGCCAGGCCGACAAGGGGCAGTTCCGGCGCGACGGGACCAGGCAGCGGTGACGGTGCAGGCGCCACCAGCACCAGCGTGCGATCCGCGCGGGGCACCGGGCCGGTGCTGTCCGGCATGGGGAGAGCCTGCAGTGCGGCCAGAGCCTGGGCGGCGCTGGCGAACCGACTGGCCGGATCCCGCTGCAGCAGTCGCTCCAGCTGGAGGCGCAGCTCTGGTTCGGCGTCAAGCGTCGCCGGCCAGCGCCATTCCAGGCTGACCGGATCGAGCAGGGAGGCCGGCGGCTCGCCGCTCAGCAGCACCAGGGCCGTGACGCCGAGGGCATGCAGATCCATCCAGGGCTGAGCTGCGCCGCCCTGGGCCAGCTCCGGGGGCGCATAGCCCGCTGTGGCCACGACGCCGCCGCCCACCAGGCCGAAATCCAGCAGCACCGGCTGGCCATCCCGATCGCGGCGCAGCAGATTGGCCGGACAGAGATCGCCGTGGACCAGCTCCTGGCTGTGCAGGGCCACCAGCACCGGCAGCAGCTGGCGAAGCAGCAGCAGCAGCTCCCCCCCGCCGAACACAAGCTGGCGCTCGGCGCGGGCCTCGAGCAGCTCCTGGTAGGTGCGCCCGTCCTGCCACTCCCGCACCAGCCAGAGGTCATCGCCAGCGGTGATCGCGCCACCGAAACGCGGCACCTGCGGATGGAGCACCGTCTGCAGCTGGCTCCAGCGGCGCCGAGCACCCTCCTGATCCGCCGCAGGACCCAGCTGGCGCAGGGCCATCAAGGCCCCGCCAGCCAGCTGGTCACTGGCCCGCCATAACCGCCCCTGAACCGGGGCGGCGTCATCGCTGGGGGCACTGAGGCACTGCTCCAGCTGGTAGCGCTCGCCGATCAGATGGCCAACCTCCGGCGGAGCAGGCGCCTCGGCGGGGCTGGGATCGGAAGGGGTCGCCATCAGGACGGGGATTGAGCGCCGTCGCGGTCGGGCTGATGCAGACCGCGGCTCTCCAGCCAAGCGCGGTCGTAGAGCCGCGAACGGTAGCGGTCACCGCTATCGCACAGCACGGTCACGATGCGATGGCCAGGCCCGAGGCGGCGGGCCGTTTCCACGGCCGCGGCCACGTTGATGCCCACCGAGCCGCCCAGAAACAGACCCTCCTGCCAGAGCAGCTGGTAGATCGTGTCGAGGGCAGCCTGATCGTCGATGCGCACGGCGTCATCGATCGGCGCCCCTTCCAGGTTGGCGGTGACGCGGCTGTTGCCGATGCCCTCGGTGATCGAGCGGCCCTCGGCCTGCAGTGCGCCGGTCCTGGCCCAGCTGTAGAGGGCGCTGCCGTGGGGATCGGCCAGCACGCAGCGCACCGCCGGATTCTTCTCCTTGAGATACAGGGCCACGCCGGCGTAGGTGCCCCCCGTGCCGGTGGCGGCCACCCAGGCATCCACCCGACCTTCGGTCTGCTCCCAGATTTCCGGAGCGGTGCTGTTGTAGTGGGCGCGGCGATTGGCCAGATTGTCGAACTGGTTGGCCCAGACGGCTCCGGGGGTTTCGGCGGCGATGCGGCCCGAGAGTCTCACGTAGTTGTTCGGGTCGCGGTAGGGCACCGCCGGCACGGTGCGCACTTCGGCGCCGAGGCTGCGCAGCAGGCCGATCTTCTCGGCCGACTGGGTGTCCGGAATCACGATCAGGGCCTTGTAGCCGCGGGCATTGCAGAGGTGGGTCAGACCGATGCCGGTGTTGCCCGCCGTGCCCTCCACCACCGTGCCGCCGGGCTGCAACAGCCCCTGCTCCTCCGCTTCCAGCAGGATGCCGAGGGCGGCCCGATCCTTGACGGAGCCGCCGGGGTTCATGAACTCGGCCTTGCCGAGGATGTCGCAACCGGTGAGGGCGCTCAGGGCCGCCAGGCGGATCAGGGGGGTGTGGCCGACTGCGCCGACAAACCCCTCAGTCGTACCGCCCATCGCGCTGGCCTTCTCGAACAACGTTGCTGTGGGCGGATCGTAGGCAACTCCCTAGGGTCAGCCCAGAGGGCACGGCAGTGATGGTTCCCCGGACGGGCACGGCGAGTGGACGGCCATCGCTGGTGACCCTGCGGCAGCGGCTGCGGCAGGTGCGCCAGATCAGCGAGCGCCTGATCGCTCCGCTGGAACCGGAAGACCTCTGCCTGCAGGGCATGGCCGACGCCAGTCCGCCCAAGTGGCACCTGGGCCACACCACCTGGTTCTTCGAGGAATTCCTGCTGCGGCCGGAACAGACCAGCGGCGCACCGGCTCCGGAGCTGTGGCGTTATCTGTTCAACAGCTACTACGACGCCGTGGGAGCGCGCCATCCGCGGCCGCAGCGGGGTCTGCTCAGCCGACCACCGATCGACGCGGTGCTGGCCTGGCGGCAGCAGGTGGATCAGGCCCTCGAGCTCCTGCTCGACCGAATGGAGGTCTGGCCCGAGGAACGGGCGCGCCCCACGCTGGCGCTGCTCGAACTGGGGTTGCAACACGAGCAGCAGCATCAGGAGCTGCTGCTGATGGACCTGCTCGATGGGTTCAGCCGCAATCCCCTGGAGCCGGCCTACCGCGGCACTGGTGGCCGTGACCGGCCCAAGACAGCCGCTGCACTGATCAGCGATGGCCTCGACAACAGCGCGGTGGCCGTGCCCGCCTGGCACGACGACCCCGAAGGCCGCTTCCGCGCCCTGGCGCACGCGCACGACGGCCCTGGCCACGAAGGCGCCGCTGCAGGCGGC
>NZ_JAYGIC010000091.1:0-2482 GCF_034931105.1 Synechococcus sp. CCY9201
GCGGCCGCCGCCGCCACTCCACCGCCACCCACCTGGAACACCTCTCCCCTGGTGCCAGACCTGCCGGACGACGACGACATCCCCTTCTGAATCAGGCCAGCCCAGCAATCGTCCGCCCAACGATCAGCTCTGGGGGAATCGCTCGCCGGCCTGATCAAGGAGCTGGCCGAGTTCCCGCTCCAGAGCGGCCAGATCCAGCCGCCACTGGGGCCAGAGGCCGGCATCGATCTGGCGCAGAAGCCAGAGCCGGTCGGCCTGCAGCTGGCTGATCAGGTCGGCGGTGCTCATCCCAGGGGTACTCGGATCGGCAATACCTGGATCGCCAACCGCCGCTGCGGTTCCCGCAGCGGCGTCGGCGCTGACATCAGCGGTGCTGGCGGCAGCGGCGTTCGGAGCGGTCACGGCGGAGCGGGATGGAGTCCATCGCCATCCTGCTACCCCCTGCAGGAGGATGGCGACATGCAAGCGCTCACATCCCCCGGCAGCCTGGTGACGATCGCCGGCGCCGCCCTCACGGTGATCGGCTCGATCGCCTACGCCACGGACAGCCCCAACCTCAGCCTGGCCGGGGTGTTTTACGGGGTGCCCGTCCTACTGGGTGGGCTGGCCCTGAAGTCGTCGGAGCTGCCCCCTGCCCAGCGCCTGACCCCAGCCAGTCAGTACAAGGAACTGCGCCAGCAGGAGGCCAACGAGCCGCTGCGCAAGTTGCTGGGCGACGTGACCCGCTGGCGCTACGGCCAGAAAGCACACCTGGAAAGTTCCCTCGAAGCCCTCAAGCTCTGGGACGACGATGCCCCTCCCCAGCTGCTCAGCATCGCCGAGCTCGAGCAGAACGGCGGCTACGGCCTGCGGCTGCGCTTCAGCACCGGTGCCGTGCCCTATGACCAGTGGGAAGCACGCCAGGACCGGCTGGGCCGCTTCTTCGGGCCGGGCCTGCAGGCGGAGCTGAGCCGGCTGGGCGGCGATCAGATCCAGCTCAGCCTCCTGCCGGCCGCTGCCACCCCAGAAACCACCCCCAACGTCTGACGTCCAGTCCTGACCGGGCCGCTGGCCACGCCACGACCAAGGGGTACATGACTCGAGGCCCGAGGTCCAACGCCCAACGCCAACCGAAGCCGCGTCGACGGACCGCGTCCCCCCACTCTCTCCCCACCCTTTCCTCCAGACCGTTGAGCACCGAACCCTCGATCAGCCATCAGGACACCCTGCGGGTGTCGGTTCTCAGTGAGGCGCTGCCTTACATCCAGCGCTTCGCCGGACGGCGCATCGTGGTCAAGTACGGCGGCGCCGCCATGGTGCAGGAGGAGCTGCGCGATGCCGTGTTCCGCGATCTGGCCCTGCTGGCCTCCGTCGGCGTTCAGCCGGTGGTGGTGCACGGCGGCGGCCCGGAGATCAACCAGTGGCTCGGGCGCCTGGCGATCGAGCCCCAGTTCCGCGATGGCCTCAGGGTTACCGACGCCGCCACCATGGACGTGGTGGAGATGGTGCTCGTTGGACGGGTCAACAAGCAGATCGTGAATGGCCTCAACCAGGTGGGGGTGCGGGCGGTGGGCCTCTCCGGCAGCGATGGATCCCTGGTGCGGGCCCGTCCCTACGGCGACGGTGATCACGGCCTGGTGGGTGATGTGGCTGCTGTCGATCCCGCCGTGCTCCGGCCGCTGCTCGACAACGGCTATGTACCGGTGATCTCCAGCGTGGCCCCCGATTCCGCTGGCCGGGCCCACAACATCAATGCCGACACCGTGGCCGGGGAGCTGGCCGCCTCACTCCAGGCTGAAAAACTGATTCTGCTCACCGACACGCCGGGCATTCTGCGGGACCGGCACGACCCGGCCTCGCTGCTGCGCCAGCTCACCCTCTCCGAGGCGCGGGCCCTGATCGCCGAGGGAATCGTCGAGGGGGGCATGACCCCCAAGACCGAGTGCTGCATCCGTGCCCTGGCCCAGGGGGTCGCCGCCGCCCACATCGTCGATGGCCGTGTCCCCCACGCCCTGCTGCTGGAGGTGTTCACCAACTCCGGCATCGGCACCATGGTGGTGGGCAGCTCCCGCACCCTGCAGAACGACTGACGACACCGCCATGGAGGGCTTGAGCGGAGCGGGACTGGCGGACGACCCTCTGGCGGCGGCCCGCCGCGGCCTTGAACGGGGCGACTATGGCCAGGTACTGCGCCTGCTGGAGCCGCTCGCGACCCTGCATTCACCGCGCACCGCCCTGGGCGGAGAGGTGCGGCTGCTGATGACCACGGCTCTGATGGGTCAGGGGCAGAGCGAACGGGCCCAGGCCTGCTGCCGTGAGCTGCTGCGCTGGAACGACCCCCTGCTGCGGACCCAGGCGCGGGATCTGCTGCTGGTCCTGGAGGCCCCAGCGCTCAGCCGCCCCCGCGATTGGTCCCTCACCCTTCCCGAGCTTGGAGATGCGCCCTCTCTGGAGGGCAGCCGGGCTGCCGCGCTGCGGCGGCGGGCCAACAGCGGCCCACCGC
>NZ_JAYGIC010000092.1:0-1628 GCF_034931105.1 Synechococcus sp. CCY9201
GGCGGCAGCGTCGAGGGCCAGGCGCTGCGGGCTGGAATCGGCGATCGCCGGCAGGGGGGATCGGGCGCGCTGGATCAGGCTCTCCATCACCCCCTCCAGCTGCTGGTGCCAGCGGCGCCAGCGCACCAGCCGGCCATCCACCAGCACCAGCGGTGCTTCCGGAGCCTCGTTCAGCTGGATGGCCTCGGTGCTCAGGGGCGAGTGGGCGAGGGCCTGCCGGTGCCGCTGCGGCCAGTGGCTGGCTTCCACCTCCGCCGGTGCCGGTCCCTCCAGGTCCAGGTCCAGTTCGCCCCGCTCCAGCGCGCTGCCGAGGGCGGCGATCACCTCCAGCAGGGCCGGATCCAGCGGCGTGGCGGAGCTCTTGCCGGGGTGGGTCTGTGCTGACCGGAGCTGGGCGGCGTAAATCCGTGGCAGGGCCTCCAGCAGCAGCTCGGCCAGGCCCAGTCCAGCGGCGGCGGAGGTCATGCGGTGGTATTCCGAACATCGCTCTCGCGAACACCAGTCTCCCGATCACCGCGCTGCAGCAGCGCATCCAGGGCCAGCAGGCGCTGCAGCGGTGGTCGTTCCACCACCATGCCGGGCACCTGCTCGGCCTGGCAGGGACCCGGGGCACCGCGCAGGAAGGCGTACACCCAGCCGCCCAGGTGCTGCTGCGGCCGGTATCCCGGCAGTCGCCAGCGCAGGTAGCGATGCAAGGCCACCAGATAGAGATGCGCCTGCAGCAGATAGTGGCGCTCCACCATCTGGGCCGCCATGGCCTGGCGGTCGTAGTGAGCGGGTCCGCAGGCCAGCGGCCGTCCTTCCGCGTCCCGTTCCCCGATCCAGTTGCTTTTCCAGTCGAGCACCCACCAGCGCTCCCCCTGGCAAAAGACCAGATCGATCGAGCCGGTGAGGAAGCCGCGGCTGGCCACCTCCAGCCGGCCCAGGGACCTGGCATAGCCCGCATCGACCAGGCCTCCCGGATGGGCGGCGAACACCTCGGCCAGGCCAGCGGCCGTGACCTGGGGCGGGCGCCGGGGTGGCTGCTCCAAGCCACCGCGGGGCAGCTCCAATCCGTCGGGAGGCTCGATGGCCAGGGGCAGATCGAAGCTCATCTCGTTCAGCCGTTCCGCCAGGGGCAGATCCGCCAGCCGGAACGATCCCAGCTCCCCGCCCAGGGGGGTCTGGCGCAATTGCTCAAGGCCGGCCAGCAGGTTGGGTTGCAGCTCCGGCGCCAGGCCAGCACGCTCCAGTTCCTGCTGCACCACCGCCACGCTGGCTGGTGTGTCCGTGGGCTGGCGGTAATCCAGCCGCTCCAGGATGCGGTGCAGGGTGTCTCCAGGACCGGCGCCGCGGGGGAACTCCGCCAGCGGTCCGTGGCGGGACCAGGGCTGCCCGACGACCGTGGCGTTCGGCAGACTGCGTTCTGAAGCCGTTAAGGGCTTGCTGTCCTGATCCTTGGTCCTGGCGCTTTGGGCTGGGGTTTGGCCGCTGACGCCCTCAGCGCTGCCCAGAACCTCGGTTTCGCCCACCAGGCCATCGGTGTCGCGCCCCTGCTCGCGGGCCTCCGGCGCCAGGGAGGCGGCCCCGTGGGTCCAGCTGGAGTAGCTGCTGCGGCCCCAGCTGGTGTCGATGCGGTGGCGGGGCAG
>NZ_JAYGIC010000093.1:0-1030 GCF_034931105.1 Synechococcus sp. CCY9201
CTTGATTACCCATAAGCCTCCGCAAGCCTGAGATCCCGCTCCGTGCAAGGCATGCAGCAGCAGACTGCATTGGCGATGCGCTCGGTCATCTCAGCCATGGCAAAGCGCCGATTGAAGCGGAAGCAGAAGCCGCCCAGGTAGCGCTTGGCGTACTTGTCAAAGTTGAAGGCATGGAAGGTGCCGTTGAAGCTGGTCTTTAGGTTGCCCAGCAGGGTGTTGATCCAGCGGAACTGCGGCAGGTCGCTGGGGTGCTTGCCGGTGGTGACATTCGCCTTGTGGTGGCAGTTGGCCGTTGTCACGGCGCGGAAGCAGGCCAGGCCATCGGAGAGTACATCGCTACCGGGAGTCAGATTATTCAAGGACCAGTTAGCGATCGCCTCTGAACTGAAGCTATTCACCGGCGCGATCTTTGCGTGGATCGGATGGCCGGACTCGTTCAACGAGACGGCTGCCACGATCGGAATCTTGTTTTCTGATCCGCGACCCACCTTGCCGCCAGTGCGTTCTCCGCCGAGGTAGGCATCATCTATCTGAATCTTTCCCCGCAGCAGATACTCCTCCTCCCGTTCGCTCATCGCCCGCAGGATCTTGTTGTGAAGCAGCCAGGCGGTGTCGTAGTTGACGCCCAGGTGACGACTCAATTCCAGCGAGGAGATCCCGTTCTTGGCCTGGCCGATCAGATAAAAGGCCAGGAACCAGTTTGTCAGAGGGAGCTTGGTGGCCTGCAGGATCGTGCCGGCCGTGAGTGTTGTCTGATGGCCGCAGTTGCGGCATTGGTAGCGCTTGAGTCGTCGGCCGTAAACCAGGCCATGCTCATGCCCATTGCAGCGAGGGCACCGGAACCCATCCGGCCAGCGAGCCTTCTCCAGAGCAGCCTCACATTGCTCCTCTGTGCCGTAGAGCCGCTGGAACTCAGGCAGAGACAGGCCCTTCTGGAACTGGATGCCGTTGCGCGCCATGGCCAGAACAGTATCTGCGTACCACTCTAGTCGGGACAAATGGCCTGCACGGAGCGAGCTGGGTAATCAAG
>NZ_JAYGIC010000094.1:0-72409 GCF_034931105.1 Synechococcus sp. CCY9201
CGCTGAGGGAAACCCCTCCACGGCGGTGCTCCGCCTGTAGTGACCGTAACGGAATGTTGCGGTTCTGTAAAGGGGGTTCATGAAGTTTCTGGGATGGGCGGCTTCCCCTCCCTCTGCCCCTGGGCTGGCCCCCTCGCCCTCCGGTCGTGCTTGTTAGCGTCCACCCCGGCCGACCATTGACCCCGCCGGAGCCGGATCGGAGTGAGCACCCTGCCTGATCGGAGCGCCCCGAGCCAGCACCGGGTGTTGCTGGTGCGACTGCCCTGCAACCCCATCTTTCCGATCGGGCCTATCTACCTGGCCGATCATCTGCACAAGGTTTTCCCGGGGCTGAAGCAGCGCATTCTTGATCTGGCGGCCCTGCCGGTGCTGGATGTGGAGCGGGTGCTGCTCCACACGATCGAGGCCTTCCGCCCCACCCTGCTGGTGTTCTCCTGGCGAGACATTCAGATCTATGCGCCGGTGGACGGCCGTGGCGGCAATCCGCTGCAGAATTCGTTTGAGGTGTTCTACGCCCGCAATCCCATGCGGCGGCTGCGCGGTGCCATGGGCGGCCTGCGGCTGATGGGGGCCTTCTACGGCGAGCTGTGGCGCAACCTGCGGCTGGTGCGTCGCGGGTTGCGGCGGGCGCGGCGCTTTGCGCCCGAGGCCCGTGCCGTGATCGGTGGCGGCGCTGTGAGTGTGTTTTACGAGCAGCTGGGCCGCAGCCTGCCCCGGGGCACGGTGGTGTCCGTGGGGGAGGGCGAGCCCCTGCTGGAGAAGCTGCTGCGGGGGGACTCCCTCAGCGGCGAGCGCTGTTATGTGGTGGGTGAGGCGCCAAGGCCTGGCCTGATTCACGAGCAGCCGCTGAGCCTGAACAAGACCGCCTGCGACTACGCCTACATCGAAACGATCTGGCCCCAGCTGAACTGGTATCTGGAAGGGGGCGATTTCTACGTGGGGGTGCAGACCAAGCGCGGCTGTCCCCACAACTGCTGCTACTGCGTTTACACCGTGGTGGAAGGCAAGGCGGTGCGGGTGAACCCGGTGGAGGAGGTGGTGCGGGAGATGCGGCAGCTCTACGACCGGGGCGTGCGCGGTTTCTGGTTCACCGACGCCCAGTTCATCCCCGCCCGCCGCTACATCGAAGACGCCAAGCAGCTGCTGCGGGCGATCCAGGCCAATGGCATGACCGATATCCGCTGGGCCGCCTATATCCGTGCCGACAACATCGATGCCGAGCTGGCGGAGCTGATGGTGGCCACCGGCATGGACTACTTCGAGATCGGTATCACCTCCGGATCCCAGGAGTTGGTGCGCAAGATGCGCATGGGCTACAACCTGCGCACTGTTTTAGAGAACTGCCGTCTGCTGGCCCGGGCCGGCTTCCGCGAGCATGTATCGGTGAATTATTCGTTCAACGTGATCGATGAGCGGCCCGAGACGATCCGCCAGACCGTGGCTTACCACCGCGAACTGGAGCGAATCTTCGGCTCCGACAAGGTGGAGCCAGCCATCTTCTTCATCGGCCTGCAGCCCCACACCCATCTCGAGCAGTATGGCTTCGAGCAGGGCCTGATTCAGCCGGGCTACGACCCGATGAGCATGCTCCCCTGGACGGCCCGGAAGCTGCTCTGGAACCCCGAGCCGATGGGCAGCACGTTCGGCCGGATCTGTCTGGAGGCCTTTGAACGCAACCCCGCTGATTTCGGTCGCACCGTGATGGCCCTGCTGGAGCGCGACTACGGCACCGCTCCCCTGGAGGAGGCACTGCATGCGCCGGTGGAAGGGCGTCGGGCCATGGCCACCGCCACTCATTGATGCTGCCGTCGCCACAGCCTCAGGGCCTGGTTGACACCGTCTGTCTTTAGCTTGTTGCGCAGAGATGTCCTGCATCGTGCGCTACGACTGGGTTGAGCAGCATTCTGAGGAGGATTGCGGCGCTGCTTGCCTGGTAGCAGTAGCACGCCATCATGGCCGGCGGCTGGCCCTTTCGCGGGTCCGCGAACTTGTCGGTACGGGTGCCCGGGGGACCACTCTGCTGGGCCTGCGACGGGGGGCGGATGCCATCGGTTTTCATGCCCGTGCGGTGCGGGCCGATGCTGCTCTTCTCGAGCAGCTCGATGTCATTCCGCTGCCCGCGATCTGCCATTGGCATGGAGACCACTGGGTAGTTCTTTATGGGCAGCAGGGAAGAAAGCTGGTCATCGCCGATCCGGCTGCCGGCATCCGCAAGTTGTCACGAGAGGAGTTTCGAGAGGGTTGGGGGAACGGAGTACTGCTGCTGCTGGAGCCAGACCTCAACAGGCTGCTGCAACAGCCGGAGGAGAAGCGCGTGCCGTTCCTGCGCTTTCTGCGCTTGACCTGGCCCTATCGGATTTTGCTACTACAGGCCCTGAGCATCAATGTGGTCATTGGCCTGCTGGCCCTGGCCATGCCGCTGTTGATGCAGTTGCTCACAGATGACGTTTTGGTCCGTCGTGATAGTCAGCTGCTCACCAGCCTTGGCCTGGCGATGCTGTTTCTGTTTGTTTTTCGCAGTGTCATCAGCATGATCCAGGGCCACATGGTGGGTCATTTTGCCCAGCGACTTCAATTGGGGATGGTGCTGGAGTATGGCCACCGGCTACTGCAATTGCCGATGACTTACTTCGACAGCCATCGAAGTGGTGAGGTGGTGAGCCGGATTGGAGACATCAGTCGTATCAATGCACTGATCAGCGATCTTGTTCTTGGACTGCCGAGCGACCTCTTCATTGCCTCCATCTCTCTCGTGGTGATGCTGGTTTACAGCCCCGCTCTGACTGCTGTTTCCTTGTTGTCCTTTGGCATTCTGATTGGTTCAGGCCTGCTGTATTTACCTGCACAGTACGAGAAGAACCGCCGGCTAATTGTGGAATCCGCGGAGAACCAGGGTTTTCTGGTAGAGATCTTTCGTGGCGCCCAGGTGCTGAAAACCACCGAGGCTTCACCCCAGGCCTGGGATGAGTACCAGCGGAACTTCGGCAGCGTGGCCCACCTCCGCTGGAATGCACTGCAGCTGAGTCTGTTCAGTGGCACCACAACAGGGCTGTTGTCTCGGGTGACCACCCTGGCTCTGCTCTGGTATGGAAGTGGTTTTGTCATTTCCGGTCAACTGTCCATTGGTCAACTTCTTGCTTTCAGCGGCATGAGCGGCAATGTGCTCGGCTTTCTGGAATCCTTGGTCGACTTCGCCGACGACTACCTCACAGCCAATGTAGTGATCAGGCGATTGTCAGAGGTGCTGGAGGGCAGCCTGGAGGATCCTCAGGCGATGGCAAAGCCATGGGTGACCCTGCCACAGTCGTGCGAGATCAACTGCCGGAATCTGGCGTTTCACCATGCTGGCAGGCTGGATCTGCTCAGTCAGTTCACAGTTACCTTTCCGGCTGGGTGCTGCACCGCGTTGATCGGTGAATCCGGCTGTGGCAAGAGCACGCTGGTCAAGTTGTTGGCCGGTCTTTATCCACCCCAGAGCGGCTCGATTCACTACGGTCCCTATGGACTTCATGACATCTCCCTGGAATGTCTGCGGCGGCAAGTGGTGCTGGTTCCCCAGGAGGCCCAGTTCTTCAATCGCACGATTCTCGAAAACTTTCGTTTTGCCTACCCAGATGTCTCGTTTGATCAGGTGGTGGCAGCCTGTGAACAAGCGCTTGCTGACGAGTTCATTCGCGAACTGCCTGATGGCTATCAGACAGTCCTGGGTGAATTCGGGGCCAATCTTTCTGGTGGACAACGCCAGCGACTGGCGATTGCCCGAGCACTGGTCACCTCCCCGCCTGTGCTGATTCTGGATGAGTCCACAGCGGCGTTGGATCCGGTGCTGGAGCGCCGGCTGATTGAGAATCTGTTGCAGGAGCGTCGGGGGGTGACCACGGTGATGATCAGTCACCGCCCCAGTGTCATTCATCGCTGTGATTGGCTGGTGTACCTAGAGCAGGGGAGGGTTGTATCCCAGGGACGACCGCAGGATCTGGGCAACAGTGAATCTCTGGCTCCCTACCTGCTGAAGGGATGACAGAACCACGCGTCATGGCTTTCCAGTGTTCCACGGGGTGCTTGGCCTCATCCCCCCCTGCACGAAATCGCAACGCTGGTTGTGAGACCGCTCCTTGACCGACTGCTGTTGAGTAGATGGCTTCCTTGCCGGTCATCCTGCGCAATCTCTTCAATGAACTGGCTACCGTCCGAGAACTGGCGCGCATGGCCCTCCGCGGTACGGAGTGGCTAGTTTTAGTTGCTGATCAAGGTCGTGGTCTTGTCCGCAGTGTTCGTCATCACGTCACTGCGACCTACGGTTGGGCCTGGATCTCGTGGCAGATATCACTACTGGTGTTGAGATCGTGCTGAAGTTCCTGTTGCGTGTTGCGCAAGACTGAGTTGCTGATGTGGCTGTGAATCTGAGTCGGTCTTCAGGAATTGACAGCCGCTGTTGTTGTTTCCTTCCCGCTGAGTCCGCTGAGGTCGATGGCATGGTCGTGGTCGGACGACCAGTCCAAATCGGTCAGCGTGAGTCCCCTACCAAGGGAAACGATCCTGTCAGAGCCCGGCTAGAGATCTTGTGCTCACCCATCGATTGGTCTCAGCCACCCGTCGACCACTCATAGCAGTGCATCCCAGCCTGCCAACTGGAATGGTAAGAGTTTTCTTGCCGGTTTCCCGCCATTTTCTTGCCGTTCGCATTCTACTTTTGCTTCAGTCCAGTCAAACCGGCTGGACTGTCGGATGAGATGGTCATTGTAGCCGTCTTTCAAATGCCGATTTGGCAGCAACGCATCTTAACCACCACTCACACTGAATCTGGCGATACGCCAGAAGGAGGAACATCGCATGGACATTAAAGCCACAGAACATGTTGACTTGTTGGGGCTTGATCTGCTTTCTGGGGCCGATAGCCTCATTCACAGTCTCAACCCCGAAGATGAGGCCTCTATCTCAGGAGGAAGAGGGGGCCGCAGCCGCAGCCGTATCAGCCGCAGCCGTATCAGCCGCAACAACAATCGCCGCAGCCGTCTCCGCAGTCGTCGTAGTCGCCTTCGTAGTCGTCGTCGTAGTCGTCGTCGCAATCGCCGCTAAGGGTATGCTCTACTTGGCAGATCAACACGGAGAAAGAAATCTTTTCTCTGTCAACTCGGTTACCCTGTAAGTGATGATTGAAGGCCTATGAGTTTCCCAAAGCATCAAGGATGTGCCCGGGCATTCTTGATGCTTTGCCGGCATGAGTTAATCCCGGCCCGTCGCCGATGGAATTTCAAGTGGTGGCTACCAACCCATGGTTTATCGATTAAATTCAGCAAGCATTCTTGATTATTTGGCTCGTCATAAGCTGTGTCATTCAGCCGATCGCCTTCTTAGGGTTGAAAAACGGCCTGGAAAGAATCTAAACTTGCATGTTCAGCTGTCGAAGAGTGGGAGGCGTAATGCAGCCATCAATCATCTGTTGGTCAAGCAAGGACCAATAAATTGCCAAGAGGTTCCGAAGGGTGACTTTGAAGACGAATGGCGAATCTACCAATTGCTGGCATCCCATGAGGATCTGCATGATTTGCAGTCATTAATGCCTGAGGGCGTCCATTATGATCCAGTCAACGCAATTCAGGTTTTTCGGTATTTGCAATCGTATTGTGATCTTGGCGAGTTCTATGCAGACACACAGCAGTTTTCTGCCACGATCGCAACCGCTCTAGGAGCCTCCCTCGCGACGCTTCATCAGGCAACCTTTCGCCGGCAGGATTACCGTCTTGAATTAGATCCGGAAAGCAGTTGGCGGCCTCCTGAAGGAGGTGACGATATGCCCGACTTCCTTGGTGACCTCGAGGATCTGTCACCAGATATATTTACACGGGTATCTGCGGATGGCTTGAATTTCTATAAACTTTATAATCGGTCGCAAGGTCTGTCCAAGGCCATTGCCCAGCTTGAAGAGGATTATCAGGCATGCTGCTTGATCCATAACGATCTGAGGTTTAACAATGTCTTGCTTCACCATGATTGGCCCCTCTGGCAATCTCAACGCTTGCCCACGTCTGCGGCTGCGTTGAATCTGAATGAAGCTCAGGGAGTCATCCGACTGATTGATTGGGAGCAATGGGCATGGGGTGATCCTGCCCTGGATGTGGGAGCAATTGTGGCTGAATACCTACGGGTATGGTTGAAGAGTCTCATGCTCAGCCGAGATATTGATCTGGAGGTGGCACTGCGGTTGGCTGCGGTGCCCTTGGAGAGGCTGCAGCCATCATTGGTCGCCTTCTTGCAGGCCTATCTGGCACAGTTTCCCAAGATCTTTGATGTCTTTCCTGACTTTCCAGAACGGGTCCTACGGTTTTCTGGCTTAGGTTTGATTGGGTCGATCCAGGATCGGCTGCATTATCGAGAACCCTTTGGTAATTTGGAAATCTCGATGCTGCAGGTGGCCAAGTCGTTATTGTGCCAGCCTAGAGCCGCGATGGTGACAATCTTTGGATGTACCGAGTTTTCTCCATCTGACTTTGCTTCCCACACTGTTGTGGATACTGGTGAGACGGCTTTAATCCAATCCATTCAGGATAAGGATGACTTTCTATCTGATGCGCCACTACCCTATTGGGTTCAGCATTACTCTCTCGACGATGCGCTCGCCGACTTGATCGCGAATATTCGCATTGAACCCCCGCTGATTCAACACCCGGCCTATGCTCCCCTCGACTTGACACACCCCGGAGATGATAAGGCCTCTGATCAAAATCGCAAACGCTATAGTGCTCTACCCGATCAGCTGAAGCAGGCTTATAAACAGCGTCAAGTCAAGAATTATTTGTTTGACATTTATTTCAGTGGTGAGCAAGAGAGTCGCAGTCTGACTCGCCCCCGCGAGAAATCTTTTCAAAACAATACAGCTGCCGGTCTTGATATCGATTTTCTTAGGCAGATTCAGTCAGCCAATCGTGGCAGGGGATTCTCTGATCCGAGCTGGATCGTGATCCGATTGGAAGCGGATCGTATCCAGGTTGAGAAGGATGGCCTACGTCTTTGGGTTGATCCATCTTCTGATCTTGCGATTGATCGAGTCTCCATGCCACAGCTCTCCAAGTCAGAGATGCTGTCATTCCTGTCTGTCGGCATGGGCGTGTCCTTGCTCCTGCCCAATGCTTGTCTTGATGGAGACTTTTATGTGGCAATTGGAAACGAGGGAGAACCTTCTGTCGATCAGGCTCGCATCAATATCTACTTTCATGTCACTTCGGATGGTGCAATCGTATTGCTGGATGTCTTGACCACCGCTTTCAATCGTATGGCATGCCCGTACAGCTTGAGCGTTCTCAATGATCCTTCATTGTATGGAAGATATAATGCTGCGGTTTTGGCGCTGAAGGCTGATGATTATATCCATTTGCGTTCTGCGTTGCAGGAGAACTATGCTGGGCTTCGATCCCATCTGAAAGATCCGATCCCGCTATTTACCCAATCCATTGCCCCTGGGATTGGATTGGCTGAATCTCTGCAAGATAAAGAAGACTTTGGCTTGTCCCGATGCCAGATACTTGCTCAGTCACTGATGGAATCCGTACCTACTCCGCAATCGCGGCAGAGGGCAATGCAGCGTCAGTTTTCCCAGCTTAACCTCGATTGGCAGCGCCCTCACCTCAGCCCTGGGTCGTCTGCTTTCTACCCACCATTGGATGCCGCTCTCATCCAGAGCGCTTAGTCACGTCAGTTTGTTTCTGCCTTTTGGCTTTATGAATCCGTCATCAGAGCAAGATATGCCAGACTCTGATCACGTATCTGCTTGGAGGGAGTTGGCTTGGTATGCGCATTCTATTGGTTGAGGATGATTCTGCTATTTCCAGATTTATCCATCAAGGGCTTAGCGAAGCTGGGTACGCCATTGACATTGCTGTCAATGGCCGGGAAGGGCTCAATTTTGCAATGGCTGCAGATTATGATGTGATTGTGCTGGATGTCTTGCTTCCTGGTCTGGATGGCTTAAGCGTATTGAAGGAGTTAAGAAAGCAAGGTTTCCAGACACCCGTCCTGCTTTTGACCGCGCTGGATACAGTGCAGGATCGGGTCTTGGGGCTGGATGCAGGGGCCGATGATTATCTGATTAAGCCGTTTGATTTCGCTGAACTGCTCGCTCGTTTGCGGGCCTTATTGAGAAGGCCTCCTCTCCATACGGACGTTCTGCTCAAGGTGGGGAATCTGAAGATGGATACAGCGCAGCGAATCGTCCGGCTTGGCGATCGACTGATTGACCTGAGTCCTCGCGAGTATTCACTTTTGGAATACTTAATGCGCCATGAAAATCATGTCTTGAGTCGAACCCAAATCGCTCAGCATGTTTGGAGTTTTGACTTCTATGGAGACTACAAGGTTATTGATGTGTACATTGGCTATCTTCGGCGAAAGATCGACAGAGGCGACGCTGCTTCTTTTATTAGGACAATCCGTGGTGTCGGTTATTCAATCAGGGCCGAAGGTGAAGGCGTCTATTCGGGCTAGTTTCTTGCCTTCTGGCTTGCCAGTGTTGATAACCTCTTCGACTAATCGGTTGCAAGTGGCTGTGCCGCTTATGCCTCTGTCGAGCTTTTGGCAGGACTGTCCAGCAGTCTGATCACTTTCTTGCTGAGCTCTTGATCGATATGAACTACCGCAAGCCCTGGCAGAATCTGCGGTTTCGTCTGGTTGCCTGGTATAGCCTGCTGGCAGGGCTCTCCATGCTTGTGTCGGATGGATATATCTATCTTGAGTTCCGGCAGACTCTTCTGGGTCAAGTTGACCGTTCGTTGGAGGTGAGTGCTATTCAGGCGAGAAAGAATCTTGATGATGAGGTTGATACTTTAGAGTTTGACCCGCGAAAGGACACCCCGGTTTTGGCCTCGCTCTTGAATGATGCAGGGGTTGAAATCTACTTGTTCTCCAAGAATGGCTCTGTAAAGCAGCACTTCGGAGACTCGCTCCTGTTGTCGGTGCCACCGGAATTGGCGCCTGGCTTCCAGACGCTTGCCGTTCAGGGTGGGCGATGGCGAACGTATACGAAGGAGGTTGTGGCAGCGGATGGCCAAAGATCTGGATGGTTGATGGTTGCTCAGTCTCTCCAGTCGGCTGATGCTACCTTGCACGCACTGTTTAAGCGAAATCTCCTAAAGCTTCCCGTCCTCCTTGGTATGGTTGGAATGGGCGGCTTATTCTTGGCCAACCGCGCACTCAAGCCAGTTGGTGAAATCACTCGAATGACAGAAAAGGTCAGGATCAGTGGTGACCTCACTCAGCGGATCCGCTATCATGGCACTACCGACGATGAGCTGGCGCGGCTGGCCACGTTGTTCGATGAGATGCTGGATTCTCTCGAAGCGACGTTTGAGCATGAACGACGGTTTACGGCCGATGCATCGCATGAACTCAGAACTCCCCTGACGGCCTTGAAAGGGCGCTTGCAGGTGACGTTGAGTCAATCCCGTGTCGCAGAGACGTATGTGGAAACTCTCCAGGCGATTGAACAGGAAGTCGATCGCCTGATTCGTCTCAGCAATGACCTGTTGCTCCTCTCACGCCTCGATCAGAATCACGACAAAGGTGGTTTTGAACTGATTGATCTGAAGGATCTGTTGGCAGCGACTGCTGCTCAGATTCAGCCGTTGGCAGATCTTCGTCGAATTCAATTGATCACTGATCTGGCCCCTGATCTCCAGATTCAGGGAAGTCCAGATCATCTGATTCGATTGTTTTTGAATCTGCTGGATAATGCTGTGAAACACACCCCCGCTTCGGGAGCTGTCACCGTGACAGCTGTTGCTCAGCGGGGCTCCGTTCAGGTCAGCGTGAGTGATACCGGGCCTGGCATCTCTGCAGAGCATCTGCCCCATTTATTTCAACGCTTTTACCGCGTTGAAAAGTCGCGTTCCCGCGCGATGGGAGGCACAGGTCTGGGTTTGGCGATTGCCCAGGAAATCGTCCATCGTTATCATGGAACCATTGCAGCCCAGAGCCAGCCCGGGGAGGGCACAACCTTGAGGGTCAGCTTTCCCAGGTAAGTCCATCAGTCAGGGGCGCGCCTGATGGGCCCACCAGCGCCGCCGCACCCAGAGCAGTGCCCCCAGGCCGAGCCATCCCACCAGCCCACCGATCGGGTTGGGTGCCACCTCCCCCGGACCCACCAGCCAGGCCGGGGCCTGGCTGGATAGTTGCAGCAGGCTGCCCTGCAGCAGAAACCAGCCCCCCACCAGGCCGCCGTGCAGCCCGATGGCGCCCCAGAGCAGGCCCCCATCGGCGCGGCGCTGCAGGCCCAGCACCAGACCCAGCAGCCCCAGTCCCCCCAGCAGGGCCAGCAGCGCCGCCGGCCCCAGGTTGAAACGGGTGTGCACCAGGCTGAACAGAACCGCCTGGGCCAGCAGGGCCCTCTGGCCTGCCAAGCGGCTGCCCCCCAGCAGCTGGGTGAGTTCCCCCCAGAGCCAGCCGCGGAACACCAGTTCCTCGGCGAAGCCCACCCCAAGCATCAGCAGCAGGGCGTTGATCCAATCACTCAGTGCCACGCCTCCCTCCCAGTGGGCCCAGCCGCCCAGCACCAGGGCCAGGCTGAGGACCAGCAGCAGCAGCAGGGCCTTCAACAGGCCACGCAGCAACGCCCGCAGTACAGCTGGTGCGGGGCCGAGCACCCCCAGCGTCGTCCAGGGGGCCGGCTGCCGCCACATCCGACCCACCCAGAGGGGCAGGCTGAGCAGGAACAGGGTCAGGGTGAAGGCGGTGCCGATCAGGGGGCGATCAGCCGGCGCCAGGGGCAGGGGCAGAGCCAGGAGCCATCCCGCTCCATAGAGCAGGGGCACGTACAGCAGCCCCGCCAGCCAGCGCCAGGGGCCGGCGGCACCGGCCAGGCTCATGTCTCCGGTTCGATCGTGCTGGTGAGCCCCTTGCCCTTGAGGGTTTCGCAGTAGAACTCCGCCGGCTCCAGATCGCAGACGATCACAAGACCCACGCCGGTGTTGTGGGCCTCCAGCATCACGGCAATCGCGTCCTGCTCGCTGAGGGAGGGCACCACCTGGCGCAGGGTCGTCACCACGTATTCCATGGAGTTGACCGGATCGTTGTGCAGCAGCACCTTGTACCGGGGCGAGGGCTTGCGCACTCGCTCCGTCGTCTTTTCGATCACAGCCGCCCCGCCGGGGGAACGGCTGGGTGTGGCGGTGGCGTGCCAGTGGGCTCCGGCAGCAGCATCCAACGCGTGGATCCTGGAGGCATCAGCCACAGGCAGCACCAGGGAAGGAGGCGTCATGAGGGACTCCAGCATGACCTGGGCCAACTGTATCGATTCGCCCTGGGCTTGCGGTTGCAGGGCCGGATTGGAGATCACCTGACTCACAGGGCCCGCACCCGGCGCATCGCTTCCTCCACGTTGGCGCGGCTGTTGAAGGCCGAGAGGCGGAAGTAGCCCTCGCCGGCGGCACCGAAGCCGCTGCCGGGGGTGCCCACCACATGGGCCTGGCTCAACAGTCGATCGAAGAAGCCCCAGGAATCCACGCCCTCGGGGGTCTTC
Organism: Synechococcus sp. CCY9201; assembly: GCF_034931105.1. Taxonomy (NCBI): domain Bacteria; kingdom Bacillati; phylum Cyanobacteriota; class Cyanophyceae; order Synechococcales; family Synechococcaceae; genus Synechococcus; species Synechococcus sp. CCY9201. The sequence continues at coordinate 11,510 of NZ_JAYGIC010000094.1, forward strand.
AGCCAGACGTAGGGGGCCTGCTCGCCGCCGTACACCTGCAGTCCCGCCGCGCTGAGTTCGCGGCGGATGATCGCGGCGTTCTCCATGTAGAAGTCGATCAGGGCCTTCACCTGGGTCTGCCCTTCGGGTGAATACACGGCCTCGGCACCCCGTTGCACGATGTAGCTCACCCCGTTGAACTTGGTGCACTGGCGCCGGTTCCACAGGCCCCACAGCTCCACCTTCTCACCATTGGCGGCGGTGCCCATCAGACCGCGGGGCACCACGGTGAGGGCGCAGCGGGTGCCGGTGAAGCCGGCGTTCTTGGAGAAGGAGCGGAACTCGATCGCACACTCCCGTGCCCCCTCGATCTCGTAGATCGAGTGGGGCAGAGAGGGGTCCTGGATGAAGGCCTCGTAGGCGGCATCAAACAGGATCAGGGCGTCATTGGCGCGGGCGTAGTCGACCCAGTCCTTGAGCTGCTCCCTGGTGGCCACCGCGCCGGTGGGGTTGTTGGGAAAGCAGAGGTAGATCAGATCCACCGTTTCGCTGGGGATCTGAGCAGTGAAGCCGTTCTCGGCATTGATCGGCAGGTAGGTGAGCCCGCCGTACTGACCCGCGGCATCGGCGTCGCCGGTGCGGCCGGCCATCACGTTGCTGTCCACGTACACCGGATACACCGGATCGGTCACGGCGATGCGGTTGCCCTCTCCGAGGATGTCGAGGATGTTGCTGCTGTCGCACTTGGAGCCGTCGGAGACGAAGATCTCCTCGGCCGTGATCGCGCAGCCGCGGGCCTGGAAGTCGGTGGCGGCGATCTTCTCCCGTAGCCAGAGGTAGCCCTGCTCCGGGCCATAGCCGTGGAAGCCCTCGCGGGTGCCCATCGCGTCGATCGCGGCCTTCATGGCAATGCGGCAGGCCTCGGGCAGCGGTTCGGTCACATCGCCGATGCCCAGGCGGATGATGGCGGCTTCGGGGTTGGCCTCGCTGAAGGCCTTGACCCGTCGGGCGATCTCGGGGAACAGATAGCCCGCCTTGAGCTTGAGGTAGTTGCCGTTGACCTGAACCATGGCAAAAGAGGGCTGCGCCGCAGCTGGAGTCGCTGGCGGGATTGTCCTACGGCAGTGGCCGATCGCAGCAGGGCAGCTCTCCTCAGGCTTGCGCCAGGGGGCGTTGGCAGAGCAACGGCCCTGATGCCGCCTGCGGCGCTGCATAGCATCAAGCTCTGCCAAGCCGTGCCCGCCGTGCCTTCCACCGCTTCCTCCGCCACGGCTGTTGCTGACGACGCAGTGCCTGCCGGAGCTGTCTCTGCCGACCCTGGCTCTGCCCCGATCGATTTCGATGCCCTGGTCGATCTGGGCATCAGCAAGCCCGCCCGTTACCTGGGCAACGAGCTGGGGGTGATACCGCGCGACTGGGAGCGCGACTGGCGAGGGGCTGGGGTGCGCTGGGCCCTCACCTATCCCGAGGTCTACGAGGTGGGGGCGAGCAACACCGGGCACATCATTCTCTATTCGATTCTCAATTCCGTTCCTGCTCAGCTCTGTGATCGGGCCTACCTGCCTGCCCCCGATCTGGCCGACCGGCTGCGGCAGCGGCGGCAGCCCCTGTTCGCGGTGGAGAGCCGCCGCCCCCTGGCGGCCTTTGACATCCTTGGCTTCAGCCTCAGCTACGAACTGGGTGGCACCAACATCCTCACGATGCTGGAGCTGGCCGGCATCCCGATCCGCGCCGCCGATCGGGGTGATCTGCCCCTGGATGATCCCGCCGCGCCGCCCCTGATCTTCGCCGGTGGTCCCACGGCCACCAGCAACCCCGAGCCCTATGCCGCTTTCTTCGATTTCGTCGCTCTCGGCGATGGCGAGGAGCTGCTGCCGGAGATCGGCCTGGTGGTGGCGGAGGGCCGTGCCGCCGGCCGCAGCCGGCGCGCCCTGCTGCGCGATCTGGCCCAGGTGCCGGGTGTTTACGTGCCGGCTCTCTACGGCCCAGGTGCCGATGGGGTGAGTCTGCAGCCCCTGGAGCCAGGGCTGCCGCCGCGCATCCAGCGCCGCACCGCCACGCCGATGCCCCACTACGCCATGGGGCTGGTGCCCCACATCGAAACGGTGCACGACCGCCTCACGGTGGAGATCCGGCGCGGCTGCACCCGTGGTTGCCGCTTCTGCCAGCCGGGCATGCTCACCCGACCGGCCCGCGATGTCGAACCCGAGGCGGTGATCGAGGCGGTGGAGGAGGGGATGCGCCGCACCGGCTACAGCGATTTCTCGTTGCTCTCGCTCAGTTGCAGCGATTACCTGGCCCTGCCTGCGGTGGGTGTGGAACTGCGCAACCGGCTGGCCGAGCGCAATGTGAGCCTCACACTGCCCAGCCAGCGGGTGGATCGCTTTGACGAGAACATCGCCCATATCCTCGGCGGCACCCGCAAGGGGGGTCTCACCTTTGCGCCGGAGGCCGGTACCCAGCGCCTGCGCGACATCGTCAACAAGGGCCTCACCGACGCGGAGCTGCTGCGGGGCATTCGCACGGCGATGCAGAGCGGTTACCGCAAGGTGAAGCTCTATTTCATGATCGGTCTGCCGGGTGAAACCGATGCCGATGTGCTCGGCATCGCCGATACCTGCCGGGCCCTGCAACGCGACTGCGCCGATCTGGGCCGGCTGGAGCTGAACCTCACGATCAGCAACTTCACGCCCAAGCCCCACACGCCCTTCCAGTGGCACAGCGTCTCCACCGCGGAGTTCGTGCGGCGTCAGCAGCTGTTGCGCTCTGCCCTGCGCCAGCTGCGCGGCATCAAGACCAATTTCACCGATGTGCGCCTCTCGGCGATCGAGGATTTCGTCGGCCGCGGCGATCGACGCCTGGCGCCTGTGCTCGAGGCGGCCTGGCGGGCCGGCGCCGGCCTCGATGCCTGGTTCGAGTCGGCCGATCGCACCCATGCCGCCTGGACCGCCGCCATCGAGGCGGCCGGCCTGGAGGGCCGCTACAGGGCCCTGGAGATGGGGGCCTGGAGCAGCGCCGAGGCCCTCTCGGTCGAGGACCTGGAGGCGTTCTGCGCCCAGCCCCTGCCCTGGGATCACATCGATGCGGGGCTGGAGAAGCGCTGGCTGGCCGAGGATCTGCAACGGGCCCTGGCGGCCCTGGTGGTGCCGGATTGTTCCTTCGCCGGTTGCAGCAGCTGCGGTGTCTGCGGGCCGGAACTGGGTCATAACGTGGTGATCGCGCCGCCGCCGATTCCCTCCCTGGAGGCACAGCGCGCCCCGGCCAGCGAGCGGGTGTTCCGGCTGCGCTTCGGGTTCGCCAAGACAGGCTCCCTGGCCCTGATCAGCCATCTCGACACGGTGCGGCTGCTGGAGAGGGCCCTGCGGCGCAGCGGTCTGCCGGTGAGCTTCACCGGTGGGTTTCACCCCCTGCCCCGGCTGCAGTTCGCGCTCTCGTTGCCGCTGGGGGTGGAGGGCCTCGGTGAATGGATGGATCTGGAGTTCACCGAGGCCTGCGATCCGGCGGCGGTGCGCCAGGCGCTGCAGGTTGAGCTGCCCGCGGAGTTCCGCCTGCTCTCGGTCGGGGAGGTGGCGGTGTTCGGCCCCAGCCTGTCCCAGGAGGTCGAAGCGGCCCTGTGGCGGTTCACGGCCAGCCCCGTGGAGCCGGTGCCATGGCAGCGCTGGCAGGAGGCTGTGGCGGCGCTGCTGGAGGCCGATGCGCTCCTCTGGGAGGACACCGATAAAAAAGGCCGACCACGGCAGCGGGACTGCCGGCCCTATCTGTTCGACCTCGCCGTGGACACCAGCGCTGACGCCGGCCTGAATGCCGCTGAAGCGGTCGTGACTGTCCGGGCCTGGGTGGATTCCCAGGGGCGCAGTCTGCGGCCGGAGCAGGTGATCCACTGGCTTGGCGAGGCTTTGGGCTGTCGACTGCGGGCCTCCAGAACCCAGCGGCAGGGGCTGATCTTGCGAGCGTGCTAATTTGCCTGCAGGACGGCAGAAAAGTTCGCCGGTCTCCCCAACGACGGTCGGATCGAGCATTCCGCCGCCAGAACGTTTCTTCGAACAAGTCGCTCCCTTGCGACCCACTTCCCCGGACGTTCCTCCGCGGCTCGCCTGACGCAGCGCGTCTGCGTCTTCAATTTCTTCCGGATGGGCTGTCGCTGGCTTGCCGTTCCGCTGACAGTCCCACCGGCGTGCTGACGCACGCGCCATCGCCTCGCAGGGTCCTCTGAGGGGCGGGTCGATTCACCCTTGGCGGCGCTCTTTCGAGCCCAGAATTTTTCCATGCCCCAGCAGATCGTCATTGCCGAGCACCTGCGGATCGCCGCGGTTCTCAACGACGAGCGTGTTGATGAACTGGTCGTGGCCCAGGGCCGCTACCAGATTGGTGACGTCTATCTCGGCACCGTCGAAAACGTGTTGCCCGGGATCGACGCTGCTTTCGTCAACATCGGCGAGAGCGAAAAGAACGGTTTCATTCACGTCACCGATCTCGGTCCACTCCGGCTCCGCAAGGGGGCTGCCGGCATCACCGAGCTGCTGGCGCCGCGCCAGACCGTGCTGGTGCAGGTGATGAAGGAACCCACCGGCACCAAGGGCCCACGCCTGACCGGCAACCTCACGCTGCCGGGGCGTTTTCTGGTGCTCCAGCCCCACGGCCAGGGGGTGAACATCTCCCGCCGGATCAATGGCGAAAACGAGCGCAACCGCCTGCGGGCACTCGGCGTCCTGATCAAGCCCCCCGGCGCTGGCCTGCTGATCCGCACCGAAGCCGAGGGCGTCAGCGAAGATCTGCTGATCGACGACCTCGAATCCCTGCTGCGCCAGTGGGAAGGCATCCAGCAGGCCGCCGAGACCGCCAGTCCGCCCACCCTGCTCAACCGGGATGAGGATTTCGTCCATCGGGTGCTGCGCGATCTCTACACGCCTGAGGTGGTGCGGGTGGTGGTCGACACCCACGAAGCGGTGGAGCGGGTCAATGCCTTCCTGGGCGCGGATCAGGCCAATCTCCTGGTCGAATATCACCAGGAGCCCGGCGAGATCCTGGAGCACTTCCGCGTCAATGCGGCGATCCGCGATGCGCTCAAGCCCCGGGTCGATCTGCCCTCGGGCGGCTACGTGATCATCGAGCCCACCGAGGCGCTCACTGTGATCGATGTGAACTCCGGTTCCTTCACCCGTTCCGCCAACGCCCGGGAAACGGTGCTGTGGACCAATTGTGAGGCGGCGGTTGAAATTGCCCGCCAGCTGAAGCTGCGCAACATCGGTGGGGTCGTGATCATCGACTTCATCGACATGGACTCGCGCCGCGATCAACTGCAGTTGCTCGAGTACTTCACCGATGCGGTGCGCCACGATGCGGCCCGTCCCCAGATTGCCCAACTCACCGAGCTGGGCCTGGTGGAGCTCACCCGCAAACGGCAGGGCCAGAATCTTTACGAGCTGTTCGGCCGCGCCTGCCCCAGCTGTGGCGGTCTTGGCCACGTGGCGGTGCTGCCCGGCCAGGACACGCTCCAGCCCCTGGCCACGATGACCGGTCTGGTGCGTTCGGCGGCATCGGCCCGGGCAGAGGTGGCCAGTCCCGGAGCCGCGGAGGCTGGTGGCAGTGGCCGGAGGCGGCGTGGAGGCCGGGGCGGTCGTGCGGCTTCCGGCAGTGAGCTGCCTGAGTTGACCACCTTTCCCAGCGCCATCGAGGACAGCTCCGAGGGCGCGGTTCCGGTCGAGGTGCCGGCTGCCATCCCGTCTTCGGCGACAGAGTCCGGCCCGCGGCGCCAGGAGCCCCAGGTGGTGGTGGTGCCGATGGAGCCGGATCAGGAGCTGGTGTACGGCTGGATGGGCCTCAATCCCTCCCTGCTGCTGGATTCGCCCCCTGCTTCCGACAACGTTGTGGTGCGGATCGCCCGTCCAGGTGTTGATCCCGAACTGGTGTTGGAGGAGGCCCGCCAGCAGATGGCGGCCTCCGGCCCGCGCCGTCGCCGCCGTGGTCGAGGCGGTGACGCCAGCGGCAACGGCCGCAGCCATGGGGATGCCGCTCCGCTGGCGACCCAGGTCGGTGCCGGTTCGATCGTCAGCGAGTCCTCCCCGATCGGACCGGCCTCGGTGGCGATTACGCCCCTGCCCGTTGATCAGGGTCCCGAAGACGTGGTCACGGTGACCGTGCCCAGCCATTCCGTCTCCAGCCATCCAGCGCCTCGCCGCAGTCGCAGCCGTTCGTCAGCGGCCGTTGCTGAGCCCGTGGCCGTGGCGATTCCCGTGGCGGTTGCCGCCGAAGCCGCTGCGGAACCCGAGGACAATGGCGAGCCCCGCCGCCGCCGCCGCCGCTCCTCTGCCAGCGGTTGAGTTCGGTGCCATGGTGCCGCAGCGGCCGGAGTCCTGGCAGGATCGCGATCCGCTCGTCTGTGCTGGCGTGGACGAGGTGGGACGCGGCTGCCTGTTCGGCCCGGTGTTCGCCTCGGCGGTGATCCTGCCGGCCCAGGCATTCCAGACTCTGGTCTCTGCGGGGCTCACCGACAGCAAGAAGCTCACGGCCCGCCGCCGCGCTGCCTTGGTGCCGCTGATCGAGGCCGAGGCGTTCGCCTGGGCACTCGGTCAGGCCAGTGCTGCCGAGATCGATCGGTATGGCATCCGGCCGGCCACGGAGCGGGCGATGCACCGCGCTCTGCAACGCCTGCCCAGGCGGCCCCAGCTCGTGCTCGTGGATGGCAACCTGCCCCTGCGGGGCTGGTCCGGTGAGCAGCGCGCTTTGGTGGGCGGCGATGCCAGCTGCCCGGCCATTTCGGCGGCGAGCGTGCTCGCCAAGCAGTGCCGCGATGCCCTGCTCGAACGGCTGGCCCTGCAGTTCCCCGGCTATGGCCTCGAACGGCACCGGGGCTATGGCACTGCGCAGCATCGCGCGGCCCTGCAGCGGCTGGGCCCCACCGCGCTGCACCGCCGCAGTTTTCTCAAGCCTGCGTGCACCAGTCGCGGAAGTCCCCCAGCAGCTGCTGCCCCACCCGGGTTCTGATGCCCAGCAGGATGCGGCTGAGCACCGAGTGACCGGTGGCTTCCAGCACCTTGGTGGGAATCAGCTTCAGCAGCGGCGGCTGGCTCACGGTCACCGCCAGGGTGGCCTCCCCCTCCAGACCGGTGTCCGCAGCCTCCAGCCACGACTGCAGGGTGAGCTGGAAGTCGTCGATCAGGCCCAGCCCCTCCAGCTCACAGTCGATGGCGTTGAGTTCGATCCTGCCAGGCTGGCGCCGCACCTGCAGGACCACCACCGGCTGAATCTGCAGTTGGAACACCTGCAGCCGAGTGACGGCGTAGCGGTAGCGACCCGCCTCCAATCGTTCCAGTTGACTGGGATCGAGCAGGGCGCCGATGACGCGCTCCTCATCGTCGAGATAGGGGGGCAGCAGCCCGACCCGATCGCAGTCCTCGGCGGGCAGGGACAGTTTCAGCGACTGGCTGGCGCTGAAGGCCACGGACATGGCCGGCAGGCCGACGCGGCATGATCTTATCGGTCCACCGTGAGCAGTCCCGAGCCCATGCGCCTTGCCTTCCTTGGTCCGACGGGCACCTACGGCGAACAGGCGGCCGGGCATCTGGCGCGCCTGGAGGGCATCGCCGATCCTGAGCTGGTGCCGCAGCGGGAGATCCGTGCTGTGATCCGGGCCCTGGCCGATGGGGACTGTGAGGCGGCGGTGGTGCCGGTGGAAAACTCGGTGGAAGGTGGTGTCACCACCTGCCTGGATGCGCTGTGGGAACATCCCGATCTCACCATTGCCCGGGCGCTGGTGCTGCCCATCCGCCACGCGCTGATGGGCAGCGGCAGCCTGGCCGACATCAGCGAAGTGCTCTCCCACCCCCAGGCCCTGGCCCAGTGCGGCCAGTGGCTCGCGGCCCAGCTGCCGGCAGCTGTGCAGTTGCCGACCAGCTCAACCGCCGAGGCGGCCCGGTTGGTGGCCGGCAGTCGCTTCCGCGGAGCCATTGCGTCGCGCGAAGCCGCCGCCGAGCACGGTCTGGAGGTGCTGGCCTATCCGATCAACGATGTGCCGGGCAACTGCACCCGCTTTCTGCTGTTGCGCCGCGGTCCCCGCGCCCGGACTGGTGCGCTGGCCAGCCTCGCCTTCTCGTTGCAGGCCAATCGCCCCGGCGCGCTGTTGGAGGCCCTGCAGTGCTTCGCCGCCGAGGGTCTCAACATGAGCCGGATCGAATCGCGCCCATCCAAACGGGAGATGGGGGAATACATCTTCTTTGTCGATCTGGAGTTCATCGCGTCGGATCCCACCGACGCCACTGCCCGGCTGGAGCGTGCTCTGGACCGCCTGCGGCCCCTGTGTGAGCACGTCATGCTGTTCGGGGCCTATCCGATCACCAGCCTCGCCGAAGCGGACTCAGCGGATACTGCTGCAGCGGCGACTCCCGCCAACGCAGAGGCCGCCTAGCTGCCTTTCCGGCCGCGGAACACTCCGAACTGCATCATTCCGGTGCGGAAGGCCCAGTCCATCAGCAGCAGGGTCGGCGTTTCCCTCAGGCCCTGCAGGGCGGCGCCTGGGCCAAGGCCCAGCACTGCCCCCGGCCGGCGCACACCCTCGAGGATCGACTCGATCCAGGAGGGTTGCGTCTGGCGGCTCCAGTCGCCGGTGGTGATCTGGATGCCGCCGCCCCAGGGGCTGGTTTCCAGGTTGTGCTGCAGGGACCGGATGCTGGCGAACTCCGGGTGGGCCCATTGCTCGAGCAGCTGGCGCATCACCCACCGCTCCACGCGGTTCAGGTGTCCATCGGTCGGGTCGCGCCGGTTCCAGTCGGCCACCGCCAGCAGGCCCGCCGGTTTCAGCACCCGCAACAGTTCATCGGCGTAGCGCTGCTTGTCCGGCATGTGGGGACCGGCCTCCACGCTCCACACGGCATCGAAGCTGGCGGGCTCCAGATCGAGGGCCAGGGCGTCCATCACCGCAAAGCGGCAGGTGAGTTCAGCTGGCGTGAGGGCCTGGGCACGAGCGATCTGGGCGGGGCTGATGCTGATGCCCAGCACGTTGAAGCCATAGTCGCGGGCCAGGATGCGGGCGCTGCCTCCGATGCCGCAGCCCACGTCGAGCACCCGACTGCCCGGCGGCAGCTGGTCGAGTCCGCTCCAGCGCACCAGCTCATTTACGAAGCTGGCCTTGGCGGCGCGGAAGTCGCACCGGCGCGGCGGATTGCCGTAGTGGCCCAGGTGCACGTGCTCGCCCCAGAGCCGCTCCAGCAGTTGGTCTTCGGTCCAGCGGTCGTAGGCCGCCGCCACGCTGGCGGTGCTGGAGAAGCTGCGCCGTTGGCGCTGCCAGAGCCAGAACGCTCCGACCAGCCCCCCGGCCAGCAGGGCTGTCCCCACGAGGGGCAGGGTCAGATTCGCCATGTTCAGCCCTGGCCGCCAGGCTCGGAGTCTCCTGCTGGATCACCATCGGAGTCCGCGTCGGGCTCACTGTCCCCAAGATCGCGGAAGGTGTCCATCAGAACGGTGCGGGCGGCGAGCTGGCGGCGTGTCTGGTCGAGAAGCTCGTATTCCTGCCGCAGGCGGTCGCCGGTGTCGGTGAGTTCCAGCAGGGCCTGCTGCTCATCGGCCACGGGGCCACCCAGATGGGAACCGATCCAGAACGACAGTTCCCGGGGCAGATCCGGCAGGTCGTTGGGCAGGTGAGCGGGCTTGCCCACCAGCTTGCCGGTCAGTTCGACCACATCCTGCAGGGCCTGGGTCACAGCGGCGGTGAGCGTCTGCAGGTCGTCGTGGCTGCTTGAGACTTCATCCTCGATCCAGCTGACCAGGCCCACCCGGAACGGGGCTTCGCGCACGATTTCCAGCACCCGGAAGCGTTGCTGGCCCATGGTCACGATGTTGCTGCGATCGTCCGGCTGGGTCTGGCAGTGCAGGATTTCGGCGCAGCACCCCACGGACGCCATGCGCTGCTCCTGAGGATCCCAGCGCACCACCCCGAAGCGTCGATCCTCAGCCATCACCGTGCTGAGCAGCATCCGGTAACGCGGCTCGAAGATGTGCAGCGGCAGCACTTCCTGCGGGAACAGCACCACATCGGGCAGCGGGAACAAGGGCAGTTCCCGGATGGTCGGGGTGCTGGTCATGCCGTGATTCCTGCCCAGGTGAAGGGTCGCCCCGCTCCAGCTGGACGGCTGCTGGATGCGCTGGTGCAGCAGGGGCTCGGGACAGGCGGAAAGGCGTGCAACGGGGTGGTCAAGAATGGTTGATCCTAGAAAGAACACCCCCGCCACCGGACGGACCGGCAACGGGGGTGGGTCATCCAGCGGCTGAGAACGCGACAGATTCAGAGCTTGACTTCAATGTCGACGCCACTGGGGAGATCCAGTTTCATCAAGGCGTCGATGGTTTTGGAGGTGGGGCTGTAGATATCGATGATGCGGCGGTGGGTGCGGGTTTCGAAGTGCTCGCGGGAATCCTTGTCCACGTGGGGGGAGCGCAGCACGCAGTAGATCTTGCGCTTGGTTGGCAGGGGAATCGGGCCGATGGCCGTGGCAGCGGTGTGATCGGCTGTTTCGATGATTTTTTCGCAGGAGAGATCCAGCATGCGGCGGTCAAAGGCCTTCAGACGGATGCGGATCTTCTGCTGGGCGATGGCAGTGGACATGGAGGGGCGCGCAGGAAACCCGACCTGACAGGGTCGGCGGGAGGGGTGAGTTGTCGAGGTGCACAAAAAGGGGCGGGGTTTTGGGCCCCGACCCCTTCAACCTAGATCAGAAGCGGCGGCAAGCCGGTTCAGGCGACGATCTTGGAGACCACGCCGGCACCGATGGTGCGACCACCTTCGCGGATGGCGAAGCGCATGCCCTGCTCAATGGCAACCGGGCAGATCAGCTCGGCACTCATCTTGATGCGGTCGCCGGGCATGACCATTTCCACGTTCTCACCTTCATCGGAGGTGAAGGCGGTGATCTGACCGGTCACATCCGTGGTGCGGATGTAGAACTGCGGGCGATAACCGGCGAAGAAGGGGGTGTGACGGCCGCCTTCTTCCTTCTTCAGCACATACACCTCGCCCTCGAACTTGGTGTGGGGCTTGATCGAGTTGGGCTTGACGAGCACCATGCCGCGCTCGATGTCTTCCTTCTGGATGCCACGCAGCAACAGGCCGACGTTGTCGCCTGCCATGCCCTCGTCGAGCAGCTTGCGGAACATTTCGACCCCGGTCACGGTGGTCTCGCGGGTGTCGCGGATGCCCACGATCTGGACTGTCTCACCCACTTTGACCTTGCCGCGCTCAATCCGGCCGGTGGCGACGGTGCCGCGACCGGTGATCGAGAACACGTCTTCGATCGCCATCAGGAACGGCTTGTCGATCTCGCGCTCGGGCTCGGGGATGGCCTCGTCAACGGCATCCATCAGGTCGAGGATCTTGTCGACCCACTCGTCTTCACCACGCACGGCCTTCTTGCCGCCCTGGATGTACTCCAGGGCTTTGAGGGCGGAGCCAGCAACAATCGGGATGTCATCGCCGGGGAAGTCGTAGCTGCTCAGCAGCTCACGCATCTCCAGTTCGACGAGTTCGAGGATTTCCTCGTCGTCGACCATGTCCTTCTTGTTGAGGAAGACCACCAGGGCGGGCACACCCACCTGCTTGGCCAGCAGGATGTGCTCCTTGGTCTGGGCCATCGGGCCGTCGGTGGCGGCCACCACCAGGATGGCGCCGTCCATCTGGGCGGCACCGGTGATCATGTTCTTCACATAATCGGCGTGGCCCGGGCAGTCGACGTGGGCATAGTGCCGCTTGTCGGTTTCGTACTCGACGTGGGCGGTATTGATCGTGATGCCCCGCTCTTTCTCTTCGGGAGCGCCGTCGATTTCGTCGTAGGCCTGGGCCTTGGCCATGCCCTGGGACGCCAGCACGTTGGTGATGGCAGCCGTCAGGGTGGTTTTGCCGTGGTCAACATGGCCGATGGTGCCGATGTTGACGTGAGGCTTGTTCCTTTCGAACTTCTCGCGAGCCATGGAAGGGAAGAATCGGGGGGGTTAGTGAGTAGAGAAAAGATCAGGAATTGCCCTGATTCTTGGAGATGATGGCCTCGGCCACGTTGCGAGGAACTTCCTCGTAATGGCTGAATTCCATCGAGAAGATACCCCGACCCTGGGTCATGGATCGGAGCTGGGTGGCGTAGCCGAACATCTCGGCCAACGGTACCTTGGCCTGCACCTTGGACTGTCCGTCATCGACGGACTGCCCCTCCACCTGGCCGCGGCGGGAGGAGAGGTCACCGATGATCGAGCCGAGGAAATCCTCGGGAACTTCGACCTCGACCTTCATCATCGGTTCAAGCAGTACGGGATTGCACTTCTTGACGCCGTCTTTGAAGGCCAGCGACCCGGCGATCTTGAAGGCCATTTCCGACGAGTCCACATCATGGTAGGACCCGTCGACCATCGTGACCCGCACATCGATCATCGGGAAGCCCGCGATCACGCCTGACTGGCAGGTCTCCTTCATGCCCTGTTCGGCAGGGCCGATGTACTCCTTCGGCACGATGCCGCCAACAATCTTGTTGACGAACTCGAAGCCGGAACCCGGCTCTCCAGGCTCCATTTCGATCACCACGTGGCCATACTGGCCCTTGCCTCCGGTCTGGCGGGCAAATTTGCCCTCACCTTTGGAGCTGGCGCGAATGGTTTCCCGATAGGAGACCTGAGGGGCGCCGATGTTGGCCTCCACCTTGAATTCGCGCAGCATCCGGTCCACAAGGATTTCCAGATGGAGTTCGCCCATGCCGGCGATCACGGTCTGGTTGGTTTCCGGATCGGTGCGGACCCGGAAGGTGGGATCTTCTTCTGAAAGCGACTGCAAGGCTTTGGAGAGCTTCTCCATATCGCCCTTGGTCTTGGGCTCCACAGCCACCGAGATCACAGGCTCGGGAATGTAGAGAGATTCCAGGATGATCGGATCGTTTTCCACACAGAGTGTATCTCCGGTGGTGGTGTCCTTCAGGCCAAGAACGGCGCCAAGATCGCCGGCACGAAGTTCATCAACTTCCTCACGATCATCGGCCTTGAGAATGATCAGGCGGGAGATGCGCTCTTTTTTGTCCTTGGTGGAATTGAGTACGTAACTGCCTTTCTGTAGAACACCCGAATACATGCGGATGAACGTCAGTTTGCCGAAGGGATCGGCCATCACCTTGAAGGCAAGGGCGCTGAAGGGAGCGCTGTCGTCCGAGGGCCGCAGGGCCTCGGTGCCATCGGGCAGCAGGCCTTGAATGGGGGGAACGTCAATCGGCGCGGGCAGGTAATCCACCACGGCGTCGAGCAGCAGCTGAACCCCTTTATTCTTGAACGCTGAACCACAGAGCATCGGCACGAGGCCGTGCTTGAGAACGCCTTCACGAATCCCTTTGTGCAGCTGGGCTTCAGTCAGCTCGCCTGTCTCGAGGAAGACTTCAAGAAGCTCCTCATCGTTTTCGGCGACTGATTCCATCAGCTTTTCACGCCAAGTCGCGACTTCATCGGCCATGGAGGCGGGGATATCAGCCTCCTCAATATCCTTGCCGAGGTCATCTTTATAGATATAAGCCTTGTTCTTCACCAGGTCGACGATGCCGCTCAGTTCGCCTTCAGCGCCGATCGGCAGCTGGATCGGGGCGGCATTGGCCTTGAGGCGATCCTTGATCTGGCCATAGACCTTGAGGAAATCAGCGCCGGTGCGGTCCATCTTGTTGACGAACACCATGCGGGGAACTTTGTAGCGGTCCGCCTGACGCCACACTGTTTCCGACTGGGGCTGAACGCCACCGACCGCGCAGAAGACCGCAATCACGCCATCCAGCACTCGCATGGAGCGCTCCACCTCAATGGTGAAGTCCACGTGACCGGGGGTGTCAATGATGTTGATGCGGTGGTCTTTCCAGCTGGTGGAAATGGCCGCCGCGGTGATCGTGATGCCCCGCTCCCGCTCCTGGGCCATCCAGTCGGTGACAGCAGCGCCGTCGTGCACCTCGCCCATCTTGTGGACGACGCCCGAATAAAACAGGATCCGTTCGGTCGTTGTGGTCTTGCCCGCGTCGATATGGGCAGCGATACCAATATTTCTGACGCGTTCCAGGGGGTAGGCGCGGGCCACGGGGACTGTCTCCGAAGGGGGTCGTGAAAAATGCGGGACTTACTTTACAAAGCGGCCGAACGGTCAGGCGCAGGCCGATCCGATGGGGCACACGTGTCATCCCAGAGATCCGGCCGCAACAGGATCTCTGCGTGGGGTCGCCTCAGTAGCGGTAGTGGGCGAAAGCCTTGTTGGCCTCGGCCATCTTGTGGGTTTCTTCGCGCTTGCGTACGGCGCTGCCGGCCTCATTGGCGGCATCCATCAGTTCACCGGCCAGTTTCTGAGCCATGCTGCGGCCGTTGCGGGCCCTGGAATAATTGACCAGCCAGCGCAGGGCCATGGCGGTGCCCCGCTCCTGACGCACTTCCATGGGGACCTGATAGGTGGCACCACCGACCCGGCGGGCCCGCACCTCCACCAGGGGAGTGGCATTGCGCACGGCGGTTTCGAACAGTTCCAGCGGATCAGTGCCGGTGCGCTCGTTGATCAGCGTGAAGGCGTCGGAAAGAATCCGCTGAGCGGTCGACTTCTTGCCGTGCTTCATCAGGCGCGCCACGATCATCGAGGCGAGGCGGCTGTTGAACTGGGGATCGGGAAGAACCGGGCGCTTCTCGGCGGCGTTACGGCGGGACATGGACCTGGGTTAGGGGCGGGGGGCAGGAGATGAGGAGGGTCTGAGAACGATCAGCCCTTCGGGGTCTTGGCGCCGTATTTCGAACGGCTCTGGCGACGATCCTTCACGCCTGCGGTATCGAGGGTGCCGCGGATGATGTGGTAACGAACGCCTGGCAGATCTTTGACACGGCCGCCGCGGATCAGCACGACGGAGTGCTCCTGCAGGTTGTGGCCGATGCCGGGGATGTAAGCGGTCACCTCAAAGCCCGAGGTGAGCCGCACGCGAGCCACCTTGCGCAGAGCTGAGTTGGGCTTCTTGGGGGTGGAGGTGTACACGCGGGTGCACACACCACGCCGCTCGGGGCAGGCGCGCAGGGCCGGAGACTTGGTCTTGCGGGTCAAGCGCTGCCGTTCGGTGCGGATCAGCTGCTGAATGGTGGGCATCGAGGGCCTTAGTGCTTCTCGGGGAGGACTGGTCGGACGTCCGACCGATTTCGACAATCCGCCACATTACTGGGTCGTCGGACGCTCCTCTGACGAACGGCTGAAGGCGGCCCCACAGGCGCAGGCACGGATGCTGCCAACGGGTCGGATCAGAAAGCCTCCGCCACTGAGGTCGCCGCGGTAATCCAGGCTGAGGCCTGTCAGCAGCCCTTGCTGGTCGGCGGGTGCGAACAGGGTGATGCCATCGGCCCGGGCGATCGGCGTGCCCGCCAGATGGCCCGGGCGCAGGCGGATCGCCCAGCGCTCGCAGCTGCCGTCGATCAGATCCAGATGCATCATCCCGGGGGTGCCGGCGACGGCGGCCTGGCGTCCCAGTTCTGCCGCCGCCGCCGCCGTCAGGCGCAGGCTGTGACCCTTGGGCATGGGCGGAGATGCGACAGGCTAAGCGTGGATCCAGTGTGCCAGTTGCCCACGCCCGAGTTCAGGGTGCTGCGGTCTCGATCCGGGCCATGGGGCGACCTCCGGGCACCAGGCCGAGGCCGTTGTGCACCGAGCCCGCCACGCCCCGGCCCTTGACCGTGTGCTGCCCGCCCATGACCAGCCCGGTGGAGCTGCCTCCATCGAGATTGAGCGCATCGCGCAGGCCCATCTGCTGGAGCACCCAGGCGGTTTCGCTGAGGGTGGGCCCGGCCTGATCCACCCCCTCCAGGGTGACCAGCCAGAGTCGTCGACCGTCGCTGCCGACCACGGTGCGGGGGGCTCCCTGGCGCAGGAAGGCATCGCCGAAGCCCTCGGCGGTTCCGTTCAGCACCACCCGGCCGTTCTGCAGCAGCAACGGCCCGCCTCCCATGACAGAGCCGGCCTGCCCAAGGGTGGAACTGGGCCGGCTGTCGATCTGCAGACGCTCCCCCGGGCTCCAGGGAAGGGGCGCTCCGGCGCGGGCCACCAGCAGGGAACTGCCCTCGGGCAGGGGGATGCCGCGTGCTAGAGCCGTGCCGTCGAAGAGTTGGGTCACGACACCGTTCTGAATCAGGGCCCCTGACTCAGAGCCGCTCAGAGCCTGGTAAGCGGCTCCCCAGTCGGCGGTGTAGCGGCTCAGGCCGCGCTGCACATAGCCGCTGTTGAGCACCGTCAGGGGTGTGCGCCTGCCGTTGGCGTCGATCACCCATTCCTGCAGTTGCAGCCGGCCGAACTGGGGCAGCTGCTGGCCGCTCCAGGCCATCACACCGCGGTTGAGAATCGGCCCCGACAGCCAGCGGCCACCCTCCTTGAGGGCCCCGAGCGGCAGGCGGCGCACCCGATTGAAGTAGCCACCGTTGATCGCCACCAGGGCGTCCTGCTGGCGTGCCAGATCCGACAGGGAGCTGAGTCCCTGCATGCCGTCACTGCGGGTGAGGGTCCGCAGCTGCAGTGAGCTGGCCGCCGGATCCATCACGACACTGTTGATCCGCAGATTGCGGCCGGCCACCGTGCGGGTCTGGCGGTCCCAGCGGAGGTCGCGGCCCAGCAGCGCCTGAAGCCGTGGATCGATCGGTGCAGGCTTGGCGGCAGGGGCGCCCGAGGAGCTGGCAGCGGCGCCATCGCCGGCCAGATCGACCACCAGGCGGTGTGGGGTGCCGAGGGTGAAGAGTTTGCTCAGGCGGGTGCCTGCGCTGACGCCCAGCTCGACGCCGCCTCTGCGAGCACGGGGTTGAAGGCCCAGGGCGGCGAGCTGGCGGAGCTGGTCGGGGGACCCTTCGAGCGCCACAAAGAGCCGGCTTCCCTCCTGCCGGACCAGGGCAGGCGCGTTGAGATCGAGAACGACCCGGCGTGTGCCGTCTGGGGTGGAGCTGCGCAGACCGAGGAGGGCCGCCGGCGGTAATTCCAGGTGGAGAGCGTCTCCCACGACGCGCGTCTGAACCCCAACCGCGTTCAGCAGGGGCAGCACGTTCACGGCGACCTCGTCGTCGAGGCTGCGCTGGTCCACCGCCGGCACCACCAAGGGGCGGCCGTACCACTCCAGATCGAGGGTGCCGCCGTCGATGGTGCGGCTGCTCACACCGAGTTGCCCCTGGAGAACCTCCAGCGGCAGCCACAGTTCCGAGCTGCCGGCAGGCGATTGCCGCGATTCCCAGCGGGCCTGCTGACGCTGGCCGTTGATCACCACGGCCGTACCTGTGCTGGCGCGCTGGGCTACGGATCGGATCTGCCCCAACCACGGCTGAGCCGAGCGGCTGGGGGTGGGCGGAGCGTCCGGAAGTCGCGTGGATTCAGCAGTCAGGACCGGTGGCGCCGGTAGCGAGGCCAGCGCCTGGGGCAAGGCCGCCACGGAATCGGCGGCGAGCAGGAGCAGCAACGGGGCCAGGACCATGGCGGGCTGCGGCAGAGGGCGGAAACCTAACCCTGATGGATGAGGTGTGCCGCACTGCAAGGATCCGTGAGCGTGCAGGACGCCCCTGGTGGAACCAGCCGCGACAACGGGTGCCTCGGCGGAACCGGTGGGTCGCGATTGGAACGGCGTCAGGGGTGCAACTTCGGTAGTGTCAGTCCCTACGATGGACCGTTCTGCGTATCGCCGGGGCCATACCGCCATCGGTCTTAGCAGTCGCACGTCGTGTCCGCAGGTCCCGTCCAGCGTTATGCCCCGTTACACCCAGCCCGTTTGGCCCCATTGCGACAGCCCGGCGCCGGCGGCCGTGGCCGGGGAGAAGGATGCCTGCGGTGTCGGTTTTCTGGCGCACCTCAATGGTGAGCCGAGCCACTGGGTCCTGCAGCAGGCCCTGCGAGGGCTCGAATGCATGGAACACCGCGGTGGCTGTGGCGGTGACAGTGATTCCGGCGACGGCGCCGGGCTGCTCTGTGGCATTCCCTGGGGTTATCTCGAGGCCGTCTGGCCCGAGGCGGCAGCGGCGGAGGGGAGTGTGCGCGGACTGGGCATGGTGTTCATGCCGGCAGATGCAGGCCTGCGGGATCAGGCCCGTCACTTCTGCGAGCAGGAGGCTGAGCGGCTGGATCTGCGCTCGCTTGGCTGGCGGAAGGTGCCTGTTGCTCCTGAGGTGCTGGGGGTTCTGGCGCGCCAGACTGCACCGGCCATCGAGCAGTGGCTGCTCGCGTCCGACCAGGATGGTGACGCCCTTGAGGCCCTGCTGTTTCGCCTGCGCCGCCGCATCGGCGACCGGGCTCGCGAAGCCTGGGGCCCCGGCCCGAACGACCTTTATTTCGCCTCCCTCAGTGGTCGCACCGTTGTTTACAAAGGCATGGTGCGTTCCGCCGTGCTGGCCGCCTTCTACGGCGACCTGCGGGATCCGCGCTTCGCGGTGAGCTTCGCGGTCTATCACCGCCGCTTCAGCACCAACACCTTGCCCCGCTGGCCCCTGGCGCAGCCGATGCGGCTGCTGGGCCATAACGGCGAGATCAACACTCTGCTGGGAAATCTCAACTGGGCCCGGGCTGCTGAAGCCCACCTCGAGGACGCATGGGGTGACAGCGCCGCGGACATCCGGCCGGTGGTGAACGCCGCCTTCAGCGATTCGGCCAACCTTGATGCCACCCTTGAGCTGATGGTGCGCAGCGGTCGGCCGATCACCGACAGCCTGCTGACCCTGGTGCCGGAAGCCTTCCTCAACCAGCCCGAGCTGGAGAGCCGCCCGGCCATCCAGGCGATGTATGAATTCAACTCCTGTCTGCAGGAGCCCTGGGACGGTCCTGCCCTGCTTGTCTTCACCGATGGTCGCAGTGTCGGCGCCACTCTCGACCGCAACGGCCTGCGGCCGGCCCGCTACTGCATCACCACCGATGGCTATGTGGTGATGGGCTCGGAGACCGGTGTGGTGGATCTGGAGGAGAGCCGCATCCTGGAGAAAGGGCGGCTCGGCCCCGGCCAGATGCTGGCGGTGGATCTCGAGAACGGCCGCCTCCTCCACAACTGGGAGGTGAAGGAGGAAGCGGCGGCCCGTCACCCCTATGGCGCCTGGCTGGCTGAGCACCGTCGCAGCCTGTTGCCGCAGCCCTGGGAGCAGGAGCAGCGTCTCGGAGATCTGGACCTGCTGCAGCACCAGACCGCCTTCGGTTTCAGCGCCGAAGACCTGGACCTGGTGATCGAGGACATGGCCGGAGCGGCGAAGGAGCCCACCTACTGCATGGGTGACGACATCCCGCTGGCCGTGCTCTCCAGTAAGCCCCACCTGTTGTTCGACTATTTCAAGCAACGTTTCGCCCAGGTCACCAACCCGCCGATCGACCCGCTGCGGGAAAAGCTGGTGATGAGCCTCGAGATGTTCCTGGGGCGGCGGGGGTCCGCCCTGAAGCCCGAGCCGCAGGCGGCCTCCGGGCTCCATCTCGAGACCCCCGTCCTCAATGAGGCCGAACTCGCTGACCTGGGTGCTCATCACATCCCTCTGGGCACCCTCTCCACCCTCTATGCCGTGACCGCTGGCCCCGCTGGCCTTGAGGTGGCTGTGCGGCGCCTGAGGGATGCCGCTGCCGAAGCGGTGCGGAACGGCTGCCAGATCCTGGTGCTCTCCGATCGGCAGGGTCCTGAGGGTGGATCCGCCGGGATTGGGTCGACGATCACCTACATCCCCCCTCTGCTGGCGGTGGGCGCGGTACACCATCACTTGCTCAACCTCGGGCTGCGGCTGCGCTGTTCCCTGGTGGTCGACACGGCCCAGTGCTGGACGACTCACCACCTCGCCTGCCTGATCGGCTATGGCGCCAGTGCTGTCTGCCCCTGGCTTGCGTTTGAAACCACCCGCCACTGGCTGGCCCACCCCAAGACCCAGTCGCTGATCGAGCGCGGCAAGCTGCCCGCCCTCAGCGTGGACCAGGCCCAGGCGAACGTGCGCAAGGCTCTCGAAGATGGCCTGCGCAAGATCCTCTCCAAGATCGGCATCTCCCTGCTGGCCAGCTATCACGGCGCCCAGATCTTCGAGGCGATCGGCATCGGCGCCGATCTGATCGAGCTGGCCTTCAAGGGCACCACCAGCCGCGTCGCCGGTCTGAGCCTCACCGATCTGGCCTGCGAGACCCTGGCCTTCCACGCCAAGGCCTATCCCGAACTCAACCGCACCAAGCTGGAGTTCATGGGCTTTGTGCAGTACCGCACTGGCGGCGAGTTCCATCTCAACAGCCCGGAGATGGCCAAGGCCTTGCACGCCGCTGTGAAGCAAGGTCCTGGGTACGACCATTTCTCCACCTACAAGACCCTGCTGGAGAATCGTCCGGTCACGGCCCTGAGGGATCTGCTCCAGTTGCGACCGGCTCCTGAACCCCTGCCCCTGGATCAGGTGGAGAGCGTCGAGAGCATCTGCAGCCGCTTCTGCACCGGTGGCATGAGCCTGGGGGCCCTCTCGCGGGAGGCCCACGAGGTGCTGGCGATCGCGATGAACCGCATCGGTGGCAAGAGCAACAGTGGCGAGGGCGGTGAGGATCCTGCCCGCTTCCGGCCCCTCGCCGATGTGGACGATCAGGGCCACTCGGCCACTCTCTCCACCATCCGCGGCCTTCGCCGCGGAGACTCGGCCAATTCGGCGATCAAGCAGATCGCTTCGGGGCGCTTCGGTGTGACTCCCGAGTATCTCCGCAGCGGCAGCCAGCTGGAAATCAAGGTGGCCCAGGGCGCGAAGCCCGGCGAGGGTGGTCAGTTGCCGGGGCCCAAGGTGGACCCCTACATCGCCTGGCTTCGCAACAGCAAGCCCGGCGTGGCCTTGATCTCGCCGCCGCCTCACCACGACATCTATTCGATCGAGGATCTGGCCCAGCTGATTCACGACCTTCACCAGGTACATCCCGCCGCCAAGGTGAGCGTCAAGCTGGTGTCTGAGATTGGAATCGGCACCATTGCTGCCGGCGTGGCCAAGGCCAACGCCGACGTGATTCAGATCTCCGGCCACGATGGCGGCACCGGAGCCTCACCGCTGAGCTCGATCAAACATGCCGGCAGCCCCTGGGAGCTGGGGCTCACTGAAGTGCACCGCAGCCTGCTGGAGAACGGCCTGCGCGATCGGGTTCTGCTGCGCGCCGATGGAGGCCTCAAGACCGGCTGGGATGTGCTGATCGCCGCCCTGCTCGGCGCCGAGGAATACGGATTCGGCTCGGTGGCGATGATCGCCGAGGGCTGCATCATGGCCCGCGTCTGCCACACCAACAACTGTCCGGTGGGGGTGGCAACCCAGAAGGAGGCCCTGCGTCAACGCTTCACCGGTCTGCCCGAGCATGTGGTGAGCTTCTTCCTGTTTATCGCTGAAGAAGTGCGCCAGTTGCTCAGCGTGCTCGGAGTGGCTCGCCTGGAGCACCTGATCGGCCGGACCGATCTGCTTGAGATGCGCGACGTGGCACTGGCCAAGACCGGATCGCTGGATCTCTCCTGTCTGCTGGCTCCGATTGAGGCTGCTGCTGACCGCATCTGGCTTCGCCATGACGGCCAGGCCCACGGCAACGGTCCGGTGCTGGAAGACCAGCTGCTGGCTGACCCCGCCGTGATGGCGGCCATCGACGGCCATGGTGCGGTGGTTCGCACCCTGCCGATCGTGAACACTGATCGCAGTGTGGGTGCCCGCCTCTCCGGCGAGATTGCCGCCCGCTACGGCAACACGGGCTTTGGTGGTCGTGTCGATCTCAGTTTCGACGGTGCCGCCGGCCAGAGCTTCGGCGCTTTCCTGCTGAAGGGCATGACACTGCGGCTGGTGGGCGAGGCCAACGATTACGTCGGCAAGGGCATCAACGGCGGTCGCATCACCGTGGTGCCCCCAGCTGGGGTGCATGACCCTGGCAGCCAGGTGATCCTCGGCAACACCTGCCTCTACGGGGCCACCGGTGGCGAGCTGTTCGCCCTGGGCCGCGCCGGTGAGCGCTTCGCCGTGCGCAACAGCGGTGCCGCCACCGTGGTGGAGGGTGCCGGTGACCACTGCTGCGAATACATGACCGGTGGCGTGGTGGTGGTGCTGGGCAGCACTGGCCGCAACGTGGCTGCCGGCATGACCGGCGGTGTGGCGTTCCTGCTGGACGAAGACGACGCCTTGCGCGATCGTCTCAATCCGGAGATCGTCGCCCTCTGCGACCTCACCACCCCTGAGCAGGAGGCCCTGCTGCGGCCCTTGCTGGAGGCCCATCTGGAGGCAACCGGCAGCAGCCGGGCGGCCCAGATCCTGGCCGATTGGCCCAGCTGGAAGCCTCGCTTCAAGGTGCTGGTGCCCCCCAGTGAGAAGGCCAACCTTGGCCTGACCGAACGGGAGGCAGTGGCCGCCTGAGTGGCTGTGTCCACTGCGGTCACGACATGGATTCACTCTCCCCGGATGGATTCACTGTCCCGGGAGGGACAGTTGCTTCCTGTCCATTGACCATCCTGCTGCCACTCCGGTGATGGACCAGCGCGGGCTCCCTGGTGCTCAGCGGGGGAATTCCCGCATCAACCGCTGCACCTCCCCGGCGTGGTAGCTACTTCGGGTCAGCGGGGAGCTCACCACCTGCAGGAAGCCCAGATGGTCCTCACCATGGAGGCGGAAGCCCTCGAACTGAGCGGGTGTCACGAAGCGCTGCACAGGCAGATGCTTGGGGCCGGGGGAGAGGTACTGGCCGATGGTCACGATGTCCACCGCGTGGGCGCGCAGATCGCGGAGCACGCCGTCCACCTCGGCGTCGTGTTCGCCCAGTCCCACCATCAGGCCTGATTTGGTGTAGGTGCGGGGCCAGCTTTCGTGCACCCTCTGCAGCAGCTCCAGGGAGCGTTTGTAGATCCCCTGGGGCCGCACCTGGCGATAGAGACGCGGCACGGTCTCGATGTTGTGGTTCAGCACCTCGGGCGCGGCCGCCATCACCGCAGCCAGGGCCTCCCAGTTGCCGCAGAAGTCGGGGATCAGCAACTCGATCGTGGTGAGGGGCGAGCGGCGGCGCACCGCTTCGATGCAGGCCACGAACTGGCTGGCACCGCCGTCGGAAAGGTCGTCGCGGTTCACAGAGGTGATCACCACGTGGCTGAGCCCCATCCGGCTCACCGCTTCCCCCAGCCGCTCCGGTTCGCTGGGATCGAGGCTGCGCACGCTCTTGTCGAAGTCGATGTCGCAGTAGGGGCAGGCCCGTGTGCAGCCGGGCCCCATGATCAGAAAGGTGGCCGTGCCTCCGGCGAAACACTCGCCGATGTTGGGGCAGCTGGCCTCCTGGCAGACCGTGTTGAGCTTCAGGTCTACCAGCAGATCGGCCACGGCTCCGATCCGCTCCCGCTGGGGCGCCTTCACCCGGAGCCACTCGGGTTTGGTGGGGGTGGGCTGGCTGGTCACCATGGCCGGGCGCAATGCACGACTCTAGAAACCGGTCTCGGCCAGCCGGCTGGGGCGATCCCTTACACTCCGGAAATCGGGATGTGGCGCAGCTTGGTAGCGCACTTCGTTCGGGACGAAGGGGCCGCAGGTTCGAATCCTGTCATCCCGACTCTTCTCCTCGCTTCCCCCCCAGCAGTTTGCTAGCTGGAAGGAGCAGCTCCCTGTCAGGACAGGTCTCTCGGACCTCTGCTCCATTCAGATCAACCGGGTGGGCATGACCGGTGGCGTTCAGGCCGGGATCGCCACCACCTGGTTACGGCCTCGCTCCTTCGCGGCGTACATCGCGCCATCGGCCCGGGCGATCAGGCCATCCATCGATTCGCCGGGGCGCGCCAGAGCCACCCCCACACTCACCGTGATCTGCGCCTCCCCCTCGGGGATCGGCACCGGTTCACTCGCCAGGCGCCGCAGCTTCTCCCCGATGGCGATCGCATCCTCCAGGCCCTGCACTCCGGGGAGCACCACCATCAGCTCATCACCGCCGATCCGGGCGGCCAGGTCCGAGGCGCGCAGGCAGGAGCGGAGCCGCTCGGCCATGGCCTGCAGCACCGCATCGCCGGCTTGGTGGCCGTAGGTGTCGTTCACCTCCTTGAAGCGGTCAAGGTCGCAGAAGAGCACCGCCAGCTCCCCTCCCCGGCGCTGGTCGCGGCCCATGAGCCGCTCGATCTGCGTGAAGACCTCCTCCCGGTTCAGCAAGGTGGTGAGGCTGTCAGTGGCGGCCCGCAGTTCCAGCGCCTTCTTGATGGCGATCCGCTCCGTCACATCGCGCCAGAAGACGCTGAGTTCGTCGCCCACCTTCACCACCCGGATGTCCAATTGCCGTACGCCGCCATGCACCTCATGCTGGTGGTACTCGAACTCATCAAGCACCAGCGGTTCTCCGGTGGCCAGCACCTGCAGATAACGATCGAACAGTCCGTTCTCAACATGACCCGGCCAGAACTGCCGCAGGGTGCTCCCCACGAACTCGTCGAGGGGCATGTGGTTGTAAGCAGCGGCGGCGGGGTTGGCCCGCAGGATGCGCAGATCCGTGATCCGCCCCTCCTCGTCCCGCACCGGCCCGAGCAGTAGATGGGGATCGAGCAGGGAATCGAGGGTGATGCTCAGCCGCTGCTGCTCGGCCTTGAGCTGCTGCTGGGCCTGCACCAGCTCCGTGACGTCGTAATTCACGCCCATGATCCGCACCACCTTGCCCTCGTCATCGAAGAACCGGCGCGACGCGGCCTGGATGTAACGCACCCCTCCATCGGGCCAGACCACCCGAAAACGGAGGGCGTACTCGCGCTCGCCGCGCACGGCCGCCGCCAGTTCGCTCAGAGCGAACTGGCGGTCCTCGGGATGGACCGTCTGCGACCACGCCTCCACCGCACCGGAGAACTTCTCCGGATCCACACCGTAGATCTGGTACATGACCGAATCCCAGGTGAGCACGTCGTTCACCGGATCCCAGTCCCAGATCCCCACCACGCCGGCGGCGGCAGCTGTCAGGAGGTATTCCGCCTGGGCCACGATCTCGGTGATCTCGTCGAGCTCCAGCAGCACATGCACCACTGCACCATGGGCATCGCGGAGGTTGCTGAGCTGCAGATTCCCCCAGCCCCTCAGCCCGTCCGCCCGCCGGAACCTCACTCGCACGCCGTAGCCGTCGATTTCACCGCGCAGCACGCTCGCCAGCGCGGCAGGGTCCATCGGTGTTGCGGCCTGTGGATCCTCCACGGACACAAGCTCCAGGGCGGCAAACACCTGCTTCAGGCTTCCCCGGGCCAGCACGGCCGGGCCCAGCCCCAGCAGGGAGCTGAGCTGCCCATTGGCCTGCAGGATGGTCCCCGTATCCGGGGCGCACAGCGCCAGGCCCACACTGCATTGTTCCAGGGTGCGGTGCAGCAGCTGCTCGGTCCTGTTCAGGGCCCCCTCGGCCTCAACCTGGAGCGTGATGTCGATGAACTGGCCGATCAGAAACTCCACATCTCCGCTCGGGTTCCGGGAGCAGGACACGCAGAGATCGATCCAGACGGGTCGTTCCCTGTCCGAACCAGTGCGCACTTTGATTCGATAGCTGGAGCGCCGGTTGGCCAGGATCTCCTCCACGAGAACCTGCTCGCGCTTGACGTCGTCCGGATGGGTGATGTCTTGCCAGTGCAGGGAGTGGGTGGATTGGGGGTCGCAGCCAAGGATCTCGCAGAAGGCCGGGTTCGTCAGGAAAAAGCGACCGCTGGCATCGGTCAGGCCCACGCCGGCGGCCGAATTGTCGATCGTGGTCCTGAAGAGCTCCTCACTGCGGCGTCGCTGTGCTGACTCCCGTGAACGCTGGGCCGCGAGATGCACGGCCACAGCCACCACACCGGAGAGTGCCAGCAGGCGCGTGAGGTAGTCGGTCGAGGGAAAGAAGCCCCAGTAGAGCCCCGACGCGATCGCCAGTGCATAGGCCTGCACAATCAGGGGGATCATCCGGCGTGGCGTCACGACGCTCGCCGAGAGCGCCACCACCAGGAAGTAATAGGGCAGCAGCGGGACGTTGCGCGGCAGGGCCAGATCGAGAAGGAAAAGCCCGACCATCGCCAGATGTAAAATTAACAACTGGCGGCGGATGTCGGCAGGCCCTGTGGGTGTCAGGAAAGAGCCGTGATGACTCATGATGGATTGATTGGGCCTCGGTCTATTTTAAATGGATTCAATCTGCGGGGATCACGATCCCTGCCGCATGAAGGACACATGCGATGACACAGGGTTGGGCCTGGTCACCCTGGCGGAGGGATCCACGCAACCCGTCGGGGGAATGGTCACGACCAGGTCACGACCCTGTGCTGCCTGTCCCCGTCCATGGCTTCATCCGCCCGCGCCATCAGGTCGTCGATCTATGCCCCTTTGCTCCACCAGGGACACGGGTTCGCTCGCCACTCGCCGCCAGTGAGGGCCACCAGAAGCGCATCGCCGCCGATTCGGGCCACCAGATCCGAAGCCCGCAGGCAGGACGCACCAGATCCGCCCTGCCCCGGAGCACAGCGTCCCCGGTCTGGTGACCGAAGGTGTCATGACCCGTCCTGAAGCGGTCCAGGGCGCAGGCCGAGAGCACCACCACCAGGTCGAAGCTCAACAGTGGGGTTCCTTCCTTGCGGGAGAACCGGATTCGCCCAGACGATCAAGGCCAGAACCAGGCCCAGGATCCAGAGCAGGCGGCGATGACCTGCGGAACCCGCTGATCACAAGGCGGCCCAATCCTGTTATCCCGATTCTTCTTTTTAAGCTCTGGTGGGGTCAGCTGAGCTCAGCGCCTGGATACCCCCGCGGAGTCACCATCCGCCCATCGCAGACGTAGCTGCTGCTGTTACCCACCAGCACCAGGGTGAGCATGTCGACCTGCCCCACCGGCAGATCCCCCAGGGTGTGCAGGGTCACGGCCTCTTCCGCCCGGCCCAGCTGACGGGCCAGGGCCACAGGTGTTGTCTTGGGGCGCCCTTGCAGCAGCAGCTCCCGGGCCCGATCCAGCTGCCAGTCCCGGCCCCGCGAGCGGGGGTTGTAGAGCGCCACCACGAAATCACCGGCGGCGGCCGCTTCCAGCCGGCGTTCGATCACTGCCCAGGGGGTGAGCCGATCGCTGAGGCTGATGGTGCAGAAGTCGTGCATCAGGGGGGCGCCGCAGCGGGCCGCCGCCAGTTGCAGCGCCGAGATGCCGGGATGCACCGCGAACGCCGGTCGCTGATCGCTGGGCAGTTGGCCCCAGAGCTCCAGGGCCAGGCCAGCCATGCCGTAGATGCCGCTGTCTCCGGAGGAGATCAGGGCGACGGGCAGGCCGGCCCCGGCCAGCTCCAGGGCGGTGGCGCAGCGCTGACGCTCCTCGGTGAGTTTCCCGTCAATGCGCTGTTGATCTGGCCGGCGCAGGGGTTCCAGCAGATCGAGATAGAGCCCATAGCCCACCCAGATGGTGGCCTCCGCCAGGGCACGGCGGGCATCGGGGGTGAGCAGATCGAGGCTGCCCGGTCCGCTGCCGACCAGATCCAGCCGGCCCCGGGCCGGCGCCGATTGCCGCGGACTGAAGGCGATCGCCAGGGTGGCGGCTCCGGATTCCCCGGGGCCGGCCTTCTCGATCGTCTTGGTCAGCAGCAGACGGGGGCTGGGGACGGTCCCATGGGCAGAGGAGGTGATGCCCCAGGGCGTGATCGCCTCGGCGGCGAGCAAGGCCGACGCTTCCGCCACGCTGGCGGTGCCCATCTCACCGGCCACCACCTGTGACGGGTTGGGCACGGCCATGGCATCCAGAGCGTTGGCCTCGAAGAGCCGCAGCGGCCAGCCATGGCGCTCCGCCAGCTCCAGCAGCGCCGGCTCGTCGCCCTTGCGGTCGATGCTGCCCAGGCCGGCGACGGCTTCACGGGCCAGTCCGGTGCTGCTGAGGCCGCGTGCCACCAGGCGTTCCAGCAGGCTGGAACTGGTGTTCCGCTCGCAGCCGATGCCGAGCCAGAGGGTTGGGGGATGCCAGCGGCAGCCACGGCCTTGGTAAGCGGTGATCCAGAGATCGCCCGATGGTTCAGCCGTGGTCTGCTGGCGAGGAGTCTGGCTTCCCTGTACCTGAAGCCCCAGAGCCTGGCTGGCTTCCAGGGCGGTCCACCCCGTTTCGCCACAGTCCTGCTGCACAAGCAGGGGAGAGCCTGGAGAAGGGAAGAGGTTGCCGGCCGTCGGGGAGGCTCGCTGCATCAGCCGGGTCCAGTCGCCGCTGCCCCGGCGCCAGCCCCAGGCTGTGCCGAAGCTGTCGAGCGCCAGTCGGCCCTGGGCTGAGCTGGCGCCGGTGACGACAGCCTGCCCGCCCAGCAGGGCCGCCAGTCGATGGCTCAGTGCTTCGCCGCCGCCAGCATGGCCGCCAAGCAGTGGAATGGCGAAGCGTCCCTGCGGGTCGAGCACCACCACGGCTGGGTCGCTGGACTTGTCTTGCAGCAGTGGCGCCACCAGGCGGATCACCAGACCGCAGGCTCCCACCGCCACCACGGCGCTGGCCCCGTCCCAGTGGTGCCGCAGCCAGCTGGCCGGGTCGGATGCGTCATCCGCCGCGCTGACCCCGGCGCCTGGCTCAAGCCCTGGCCTCGACGCCGTGCCAGGCAGTCGCACGCGATCCACTAGGCCGGCCTGCTGCAGCTGGGCCAGCAGGGCCCGCGCGGCTTCGCTGAAGCCCAGGCCCAGCACCGGCCCTTTGCGTTCCAGGCTCATGCTTCCTCCTGGATGACGAGCGGCGTGGTCACATCGGCTGGTGGGGAGGGCATCGTGTCGGTCTTCAGAGTCGGTGCGGCCTCGATCGGCTCGGGTCCTGATTCCTTGTCCTCGTTGCTGCTGCCAGCGTTGGTGTCTGCGCCCTGTGGCTTGAGCTCCTGTTGCACAGATTCCTGCGGCTCAGGCGCCTGAGCGGCGCCATCCGGAAGGTCGGTTTCCACAGGTTCGCGACTGACCGGACTCTGCTCCAGCTGTTTTGCCTGGTCCTGATCGTTGCCTAGGTCTGCCTGGGGCGACCGGGGGGAGTCCTCTTCAAGGGCCGGTGAGGCTTCAGGTGATGGCTCCAGCGCCGGCGGGATCGTCGGAAGGATTGCCTCGACGGCCTCGACGGTCTCAGCGACCTCGGGTTGCGGTGGCGGAGCTTCCCCCAGCAGCTGGGCCACGGTCAGGGCATCGAGGCGGCCTCCCTGCCAGATCGGGCTGGGCCCGGGTTCAAGCCGCACCTCCTGCACCAGGCTGTTGAACGGCGCATTCAGGGGTTCGCCCTGGCCATCGACCAGCTCCAGCACAAGGGCGTTGGAGCCCGGGCGCCAGCCCTGCAGCCAGAGGGGGTCGTTGCGATCCACCAGGAAGCTGTCGCCGTTCAGGGTGACGCGCAGGCGCCAGCTGTCGTCGTTCGGCCGCAGATGTTGCAGCGGCGCATCCAGAAGCAGCCAGTCGAGCAGCACCGGTTGGGCGGAAACGGTGAGGGCTGGACTGGCCACGATCAGCTGGGGGGATCCGACCGCCGGCACTCCGAGGGGGTTGGCGGCCACACGGTGCACCACGATCTGGGCCTGGGCGCCAGGGCTCTTGACGGCCTCACCCCAGGGCCTGGCGGCATAGGCGGTGATCCGGTGGCTGCCGGGCGACAGGGGCGGCAAGTTCAGCGCCAGCTGATCGGCGTCGTGCAGGCGGATCGGGGGATCCCCATCGATTTGCACCACCAGATGGGGGCCCAGTCCCAGGGGACCGGCGTCCACCAGGGGCCAGTCCCGCACGGCCAGCTGCAGGATCCAGTCACCCTCAGCCTGGGTGGATCCGTTGCGGGGGCTGAGGATTTCCACCCTGGGCTGATGCTCCCCCAGGGCGCCCATCAGTTGCTGGACTCCTGGGGGTGGCGCCACCTCCCGCAGGGCGGAAGGGGTCGGCCGGCTCAGGATGCCGGCCCCGCCCTCCTGACGTTGCTTGGGTCCGAAGCCCACTCGGGCCGCCACCGCGCTACAACCTGAGGCCCCAACCACCAGGCCCACCAGCACGATCCAGCTGAACAGCCGTGTCATCAGCCGTCCGGCGGGCCTCGCCAAGGCCGGTCTCTGGTCCCCGGCCGTGCCGCTGATCCAGCTCAGAACCGGTCGGGGGATCCACCTCCATCCCATGCGCCCCCATCCAGATTCCCAGACTCGCCCGAATGCCCGCTGGCTCTGACGTTGCGACCCTTTCGTGCCCTGCAGGTCTGATCGCACGTCCGATTCATCGTCGTCTGCAGGCATTCTGCTCACCGATCGCCAAGGCAGGCAGCTGTCTATAGCTCTGGTAGCAAGTCTTTCGCGTCTGGTGCTAGTGCAGACTCTGGATTTTGGGGTCTCTCGATGTGACTCGCTCCCTGTCAAACCCCTTGCCAGGCCTGGAAAGCGCGGGGATTGAACCTTTGTAACTGGCGGGGGGATCCGATTGAAACTGACCCCTATACTTTCGCCAGCGGTCCCCTTTCAGGGGCCCCTCGCACCAGTCGTAGCAAGCGTTTTCGCCCTTTTGGGCAGAGCCTTGTTCGCCTGGCGCCCATGGGCAGGACGCTCGTCTTTCTGTTCATAGGGCCCGTCACTCGCCGTGGCGGCGCCGGCGTTCCGCGCCGAATTCGCCACAGCGGGTGTAAGGGGTGGACCTCCACCTCGACCCCGTCCCTCGAGGAACGTCTCGATGACCATCAGCCCACCAGAGCGTGGGAAAACGGCGAAAGCCCAGGTCGATCGGAACCCGGTTCCGGCGACCTTCGAACTGTTCGGCAAACCCGGGCATTTCGATCGCTCCCTCGCCAAGGGTCCCAAAACCACCACCTGGGTTTGGAACCTCCACGCCAACGCTCACGACTTCGACAGCCACACGAGTGATCTTGAAGAGGTTTCTCGCAAGATCTTCTCGGCTCATTTCGGCCATCTGGCCGTCATCTTCATCTGGTTGAGCGGTGCCTTCTTCCATGGTGCCCGCTTCTCCAACTACACCGGCTGGCTGGCCGACCCCCTGCACGTCAAGCCTTCGGCTCAGGTGGTTTGGCCGATCTTTGGCCAGGAAATTCTCAACGGTGATGTGGGTGCCGGATTCCACGGCATTCAGATCACTTCAGGCCTGTTCCACGTCTGGCGGGCCTGGGGTTTCACTTCTGAAACCCAACTGATGGCCACCGCCATCGGTGCCTTGGTGATGGCCGGCCTGATGCTCAATGCCGGCGTCTTCCATTACCACAAGGCGGCTCCCAAGCTCGAGTGGTTCCAGAACGTTGAGTCCATGCTCAACCACCATCTGGCTGGCCTGCTCGGCCTGGGTTCCCTGTCCTGGACGGGGCACCTGCTGCATGTGTCCCTGCCCACTACCCAGTTGATGGATGCCATCGACGCCGGCTCACCGCTGGTGCTGAACGGCAAGACCATCGCTTCGGTGGCGGACATCCCCCTTCCCCATGAATTCCTTAACCAGGAGCTGCTGACTCAGTTGTTCCCCGGTTTTGGTGCCGGCATCTCGGCGTTCTTCAGCGGGAACTGGGCTGCCTACAGTGATTTCCTCACCTTCAAGGGTGGTCTGAATCCTGTCACCGGCAGTCTGTGGATGACAGACATCGCCCATCACCACCTGGCGATTGCGGTCCTGTTCATTGTTGCCGGTCACATGTACCGGACCAACTGGGGCATTGGCCACAGCATCAAGGAAATCCTTGAGGGCCAGAAGGGCGATCCTCTGCTCTTCCCAGCTCCCAAAGGTCATGACGGACTTTTCGAGTTCATGACCACTTCGTGGCACGCCCAGCTTGGCGTGAACCTTGCATTGATGGGTTCGCTGAGCATCATTGTGGCGCACCACATGTACTCGATGCCTCCCTATCCCTATATCGGCATCGACTACCCCACCCAGCTTTCGATCTTCACCCACCACATGTGGATCGGTGGCTTCCTGATCGTCGGTGCCGGTGCCCACGCCGCCATCGCGATGGTGCGTGACTATGACCCCGCCAAGCACATCGACAACGTGCTCGACCGGGTGCTCAAGGCACGTGACGCCCTGATCAGTCACCTCAATTGGGTGTGCATCTGGCTGGGCTTCCACAGCTTCGGTCTGTATATCCACAACGACACCATGCGTGCCCTGGGACGTCCCCAGGACATGTTCAGTGACTCCGCCATCGCGCTGAAGCCGATCTTCGCGCAGTGGATTCAGGGTCTTCACGCCGCAGCAGCCGGCACCACCGCTCCCAACGCCCTGGCGGGTGTGAGCGAGGTGTTCAACGGCGCTGTCGTGGCCGTGGGTGGCAAGGTTGCTGCCGCGCCGATTCCCCTGGGAACGGCAGATTTCATGGTGCACCACATTCACGCCTTCACCATCCACGTGACGGTGTTGATCCTGCTGAAAGGTGTGCTGTACAGCCGCAGTTCCCGTCTTGTCCCTGACAAGGCCAACCTCGGCTTCCGCTTCCCCTGCGACGGCCCCGGCCGTGGCGGTACCTGCCAGGTTTCGGCTTGGGACCATGTGTTCCTGGGTCTGTTCTGGATGTACAACTCCCTCTCGATCGTCATCTTCCACTTCAGTTGGAAAATGCAGAGCGATGTCTGGGGAACCGTGAATGCAGACGGCAGCGTCTCGCATATCACCAACGGGAACTTCGCTGAGAGTGCCATCACCATCAATGGCTGGCTCCGCGATTTCCTCTGGGCTCAGGCCGCACAGGTGATCAACAGCTACGGCTCGTCCTCCAGTGCATACGGTCTGATGTTCCTGGGTGCCCACTTCATCTGGGCGTTCAGCCTGATGTTCCTGTTCAGTGGCCGCGGCTACTGGCAAGAGCTGATTGAGTCCATCGTCTGGGCTCATAACAAGCTGAAAGTTGCCCCCGCCATTCAGCCGCGGGCGCTCTCGATCACCCAGGGCCGTGCCGTTGGTGTCGCCCATTACCTGCTGGGCGGTATCGCGACCACCTGGTCCTTCTTCCTGGCCCGCATCATTGCGGTCGGCTGACCTTTCCTGACCTTTCCCAATGGCAACGAAATTTCCTTCGTTCAGCCAGGGTCTGGCACAGGACCCGACAACCCGCCGTATTTGGTACGGCATTGCCACGGCTCACGACTTCGAGAGTCACGACGGCATGACCGAGGAGCGGCTTTACCAAAAGCTGTTCTCCACCCACTTCGGTCACCTGGCCATCATTGGCCTCTGGGTTTCGGGCAACCTGTTCCATATCGCCTGGCAGGGCAACTTTGAGCAGTGGGTCGCCGATCCTCTGCACGTCCGTCCCATCGCGCATGCGATCTGGGATCCCCACTTCGGTCAAGGCGCGATTGCCGCCTTCACCCAGGCGGGCGCTTCCTCTCCGGTGAACATCGCGTATTCAGGTCTGTACCACTGGTGGTACACGATCGGTATGCGCACCAACGCCGAGCTGTATCAGGGTTCCATCTTCATGATGATCCTGTCGGCTTGGGCTCTGTTCGCCGGCTGGCTCCACCTTCAGCCCAAGTTCCGGCCTTCCCTGGCCTGGTTCAAGAATGCTGAGTCCCGTCTGAACCACCACCTGGCTGTTCTGTTCGGCTTCAGCTCCATCGCCTGGACCGGTCACCTCGTTCACGTCGCCATCCCTGAGGCCCGCGGTCAGCACGTCGGTTGGGACAACTTCCTTTCGGTGCTGCCCCACCCCGCTGGTCTGGCTCCGTTCTTCACCGGTAACTGGGGCGTCTATGCCCAGAATCCCGATGGTCTGAATCAGGTCTTCGGCACCGCCGAAGGCTCGGGTACCGCGATCCTGACCTTCCTGGGCGGCTTCCACCCCCAGACCGAAGCCCTCTGGCTCACGGATATCGCCCATCACCATCTGGCGATTGGTGTGATCTTCGTGATCGCGGGTCACATGTACCGCACCAACTTCGGTATCGGTCACTCCATCCGCGAGATCCTCGAAGCCCACAACCCGCCCAAGGGCACCCCTGGTGACCTCGGAGCTGGCCACAAGGGTCTCTACGACACCATCAACAACTCGCTCCACTTCCAACTGGGTCTGGCCCTGGCCAGCCTCGGTGTGGTGACGAGCCTGGTGGCTCAGCACATGTATGCGATGCCGTCTTACGCGTTCATCGCGAAGGACTACACAACGCAGGCTGCGCTGTACACGCACCACCAGTACATCGCCATCTTCCTGATGTGCGGTGCTTTCGCCCACGGTGCGATCTTCTTCATCCGCGACTACGACCCGGAAGCCAACAAGAACAACGTTCTTGCCCGGATGCTCGACCACAAGGAAGCCATCATCAGCCACCTCAGCTGGGTTTCCCTGTTCCTCGGCTTCCACACTCTGGGTCTCTACGTCCACAACGACGTGGTCGTGGCTTTCGGAACTCCCGAGAAGCAGATCCTCGTTGAGCCCGTCTTCGCCCAGTTCGTCCAGGCCGCTTCCGGCAAGGCGATGTACGGCATGGACGTGCTGCTCTCCAATCCTGGTAGTGCCGCCTCCCTGGCTTCGGCCAACATCCCTGGCGATCACTACTGGCTGGATGCCATCAATGGCAATACCGATCTGTTCCTGCCGATCGGGCCTGGTGATTTCCTTGTGCACCACGCCATTGCGCTGGGTCTGCACACCACGACCTTGATCCTGGTGAAGGGCGCCCTGGATGCCCGGGGTTCCAAGCTGATGCCCGATAAAAAGGACTTCGGCTACTCTTTCCCCTGCGATGGCCCTGGCCGTGGCGGTACATGCGACATCTCTGCCTGGGACGCCTTCTATCTGGCTGTCTTCTGGGCTCTGAACACCGTGGGTTGGGTCACCTTCTACTGGCATTGGAAGCACCTCGCCATCTGGCAGGGCAACGTGGCTCAGTTCAACGAATCCAGTACCTATCTGATGGGCTGGTTCCGTGATTACCTCTGGCTGAACAGCTCCCAGCTGATCAACGGTTACAACCCGTTTGGCTCGAACAACCTGGCCGTCTGGTCCTGGATGTTCCTGTTCGGTCACCTGGTATGGGCCACTGGCTTCATGTTCCTGATCTCCTGGAGGGGTTACTGGCAGGAACTGATCGAGACGATTGTCTGGGCGCATCAGCGCACTCCGCTTGCCAACCTGGTGGGCTGGCGCGATAAGCCTGTGGCTCTCTCGATCGTTCAGGCCCGTGTGGTTGGTCTGGCTCACTTCACAGTGGGTTACATCCTGACCTACGCTGCCTTCCTGATCGCTTCCACCTCGGGCAAGTTCGGCTGAGGTTGTGCGGGGCCACGCGTTGGCCCGGCTCGATAACCTTCACTCGACCTGCCTTCACTCGAGGGACGATGACACCCCTGGCCTTGTGCCGGGGGTTTTTCGTTGGTGTGCTGGTGAAGAGTGTTTGATGTTTTTCGACCAAGAAGACGTTTGCCGATTGGCTATACCGTGGGGTTCTTGGGTCCTTGGTCATCGGGTTCAGGGAGGCTAGGTGCCAGTGAAGATGTCTATAGCAACGGGTTCTTGCTCATCTGATCGGTTGCGACTCGTTGATGATGAAGCAACGGTTCTGCATTGTTTCTGCTTTATCTCTGCCCTTTTGCTTTTGCTATTCCGGTCTCGCGTTTACAGCTTCTGAACCCGCTGCAGCAGGTATGTGAGCCATGCTACTTGAGGCGCATGGTGTGAGCCTCGATCAATCGCCAATCGCCAATTGTCAATTTGCAAGCGCCTGTGGCCTTTTTCTTGGTGACTCCGAGAGCTCGGGGAAGATAGAGGGCTAGGGGCTGCAAGCTGGGACGACGCAGTTCAGGACGATGGCGTAGGTTGCTTCCGATTGCAGGGACTCTCTGTGTCTGGTTGCGGCGTGATTGTCGGCCTCTGCCTTTGGTTGGCGTTGTGGTGATCCTCGCCCTTGCCCGTCTTCAGCTTTAGGGCGATCGAGTCTGGGCCGTAACGCTTCTGTTTGCTGGTCAGGAATAGGAATCAGGCAAGTCTTCAGTAGCAGTAGATGTTGCTGAGCTTCGTCAAGCCCATTGGCGGCCGCTGGCTAATCTTATTGCCTGCAGATCGTCGGTGGATCTGTCGCCACCTGTTTCCAGGCTTGTCTCTTGCGGCGTGGCAGTGTCGTCTCAAGGCCTAGTCTCTTTAGGCCGATTTCTATGGTCTTCTTTCATCGGTCTGCTAACTTTCTCTGCCTCTGCCTCTGCCTCTGCCTCTGCCTCTGCCTCTGCCTCCCTCTCTGCAGTGTCGCCTGATTCCAGGCTCGCTGATGTCCATGAAGTGAGTGTAATCCTTCGGCCAATCGCGCTGAAAGAATGATTCAATATGAATGATTCAATCCCAGTAGCTTCCAGCTAGATTCTTTCGCAGAAAAAGCCCCGCCAAGGCGGGGCTTTTTGGTTTGCTCTTGGGCGGGGGATTGCTTGGAAAGAAGTACGAAGACTGTCCAGGCAGGTTGTGTTGATGCTGAAGCCGAGTCAGAGGCTCAGCTCACACTCCAGACGCCACCGGCGATGTTCACCAGCGGAGCCACAACGGCAGTGCCTGTGAGGAACCAGGCGAAGGCGGCGCCGCCGCAGCCACCCAGCCAGAAGCCGCTGGCGAATTCGGCCCAGCCTGCCTTGGTGAACAGGTCGGCGGGCGGATTGTCGATGGTGGCGTCAGGGGGTTGGACGTTCGGGCCGGAGCCGGCAGTGCCATAGATCGACAGGCACACCGTGAGAATCGACACCAGACCAATGGTGGCCAGAAGACCGGCGGTGCTGGCGTAGTCGGTGAGGCGCAGCGGTCCGCAGATCGCAAAGGGGCCGTAGAGGAAGAAGCCATGGGCCATGCCCACTTCCAGGCCGCGACGGTTGGGAGACAGGGCAGGGCGATAGGCGGGCAGCGCGTTCAGGAAGGCCTTGGTGAAGTAGCTGCTGTTGACGGGAGTGGCCAGATTGCCGACGGTCGGGTCGGCCACGGGGGTCACGGTCATGGTGGCGGAATGAGGGGAACGGGATCGGGTAGACCCGGAGGCGATCGCGACGGCTCAGTCGGTCGCTTCGATCACGTTGAACAACAGGGCCATGGCCACGGCTGGGCCCAGGATTCCCACAAGGGGAACGAACACCGAGGGCAACCAGGCCGCTGCAAATTCTCCAGTCATGGCATAGGCCAATAGGAATCGTCGATACTGTACGGAGAGGTCTGAAAGGGACCCCTGGCGGTGTTGAGGGGCGACATAAAAGTTCAATCCCCGCCTGCGGCCTCTCACTCCTTCCAGTGCCGCTGTTGCCATCTCCTCGAGACCTCCCTCCAGTGGCCGTTCGCAAGATGCCGTCCCAGTGGCCTTGCCCACCGCCATCTGCTGGCGGCGCCCATGAAGGCTTGGTGCCGAGGCTGAAATCCGGGATCACCCGCTGGCACTGCCGCGCAAGGTGGCGCGCACGCGGTAGATCGGTCGTCCCTGGCTCTCGTGATACGTCCGCATTTGCAGTTCCGACAGCAGGCCGAAGCAGAACAGCTGAACCCCGGTGAGAAAGCAGAGCAGGGCCATCAGCAGCAGGGGGCGGTCGCCGATGTTGGCGCCCTGCAGCTTCTCCACCAGCAGCCAGGCGCCGATCAGCAGTCCCAGGCCCATCCCCACCAGGCCTCCCAGGCCGAAAACATGCATCGGCCTGGTGAGGAAGCGCTTCATGAACCACACCGTGAGCAGATCCATCAGCACCCGGAATGTACGGTCGATCCCGTATTTGCTGGTGCCGAACCGGCGAGGGTGATGGCTCACCTTCACTTCGGTGATCCTGGCCCCTTCGATGAAGGCCAGCGCCGGCAGGAAGCGGTGCAGCTCTCCGTAGAGGTTCATGTCCTCGACCACCTCGCGCCGGTAGGCCTTGAGTGAGCAGCCGTAGTCGTGCAGCTTCACGCCGGTGACCCGGGCGATCAGGCGGTTCGCCAGCAGGGAGGGCAGCAGGCGGCTCACGGCCGCATCCTGCCGCTGGTAGCGCCAGCCGCTCACCAGGTCATAGCCCTGGTCCAGGGTGTCCAGCAGCAGGGGGATGTCGGCCGGATCGTTCTGCAGATCGCCGTCGAGGGTCACGATCACGGGGCCGCGGCTGGCATCGAAGCCCGCCGCCATGGCGGGGGTCTGGCCGTAGTTGCGACGCAGCAGCACCGCCACCAGTTCGGGGATCGTGCTGGCCAGCTCCTGCAGCAAAACCGGGGTGCGATCGCGCGAGCCGTCGTCCACCAGCACCAGCTCGAAGGGGATCCCCAGGGGCCGCAGCTGAGCCAGCAGCTGCTCCACCAAGGGTCTGAGACTGTCCTCTTCGTTGTAGAGCGGCACCACCACCGAAAGAGTGGGCAGGGTGGGGGCCGGCATGGCGGCGGATCCGGAGGCGAGCCGAACCCTAAACGGAGACTGGCATCAGTCTCCGCAGGCGCTGCCGTCGTGGCAATGCATCACCCGGCCGGCGCCGCGCAGTTCCAACCGGTAGTGGCGTGCCACGGGATCCGGATTGTGGGGCGAGAGGTCGTCGATGCCGATGCCATTGCGGCCGTGTGCGACCCCCGAGCTGTGCAGGTAGCGGCCGCCTGTGAGGTGCAGGCCCACATGGGTGCAGCGCCGCGGTGTGCCGAAGAAGATCAGATCGCCTGGTCGCAGCAGCGCCGTCGCTCCCGGGCGGACGGCCACCGGCTGGCAGAAACGTTCCTGCAGGTAGGCATCGCGTGGCAGCCAGATGCCCTGGCTGGCAAACAGGGTCTGAACCAGGCCGGAGCAGTCGAAATCAGGCCCGAGCGATCCGCCCCACAGGTAGGTGTTGGGCTGGAGCATGGCGGCTTTTGCCGCCGCCAGCACCGCCGGCAGGCGGGCTTCGATCTGGGGGCGTTGCAGGCGTTGGCTGCGGGGTCGACTGCCGCTCACGGCGTGGCCCAGCAGGTGGTTCGGCTCGATCCAGCCGGGGTAGCCGTCCTCCAGCAGTCGGACCCTCAGACGCGCCGCTTCCCCTGGTGCGCCCGCTCTGGTGCCATCGCGCAACTGCAGCACCCGCCCCGCCGCCGCCTGGGTGGCCAGGCCGGCTCCGTGGGCCCGGCTGTAGAGGTTGAGTGGCGCGGTGAGCTGCCAGAGGCTGCCCGCTTCCAGCAGCTCGCGGGCCGCCGGGCTGCCGGTCGGCAGAGTGCTTAATGTCGCCATCACGCTGCTCGGCGGAGATGGTGTTCTACAACCCGGATCCGGGCATGGCCGAGCGCCTCGCCGATCTGGTGGCGGCTCTGGAGCTGGAGGGGCGGGAAGGGCTGGGTCAGCGGCTGTCGATCACCTGGTTGCGTTACCCCGAGTCCCTGCGACATCAGGCCCATGACCTGGATCCGACCAGCTTCTGGCAGCGACCGCTGACCGGTGCTGCCTGGGCCGGTGATCGCCTCCGCTATCCCGCCAGTGTGGTGAAGTTGATCTATCTGGTGGCCGCCGAGGCCTGGCTGCAGCGCCAGCTGATTGGCGATGGGCCGGAGCTGCGCCGGGCCCTGGCCGACATGATCCGCGACTCCAGCAATGACGCCACGGCACTGGTGATGGATCTGCTCAGCGGCACCACCAGTGGCCCTGAGCTGCCGCCGCATCGTTACAGCTCCTGGTGCCACCAGCGCGGCATCGTCAACCGCTGGCTGACCGAGCTCGCCTGGCCTGAGCTGGAGGGCTGTAATGCCTGCCAGAAGACCTGGGGCGATGGCCCCTACGGCCGTGAACGTCAGTTCTACGGGCCTGATCTGCAGAATCGCAACCGCCTCAGCTCCGATGCCGTGGCCCGGGTTCTGCATGGAGTGATGGCAGGCGCGATGGTGTCGCCGCCGGCGTGCCGGCGCATGCAGGACCTGCTGGCCCGCTCGCTCGATCCTCTGGAACGGCAGGCCGATCCGGAGAATCAGGTGGATGGCTTCATCGGCGAAGCCCTGCCGCTGCAGACACCCTTCTGGAGCAAGGCCGGCTGGATGAGCCAGGCGCGCCATGACGCCGCCTATGCGGAACCCGAGAACGGTCTGCCGTTCCTGCTGGTGATCTTCAGCGAAGGGCAGGCGTGTGCTGATGATCCGGCCCTGTTACCGGCGATCACCACCGAATTGCTGCGCTACAGCGGCCCGGTCTGAGCCACTCCGGGCCGGGTGCCGCAGGCCCGATCGACAACCCCGACATTCCGTCTGAGCGGAAGTCGGGGAGTCTGGGCTTTGGAAACGGAGAGGGAGGGATTCGAACCCTCGACAGAAGTTGCCTCCTGTAACTCCTTAGCAGGGAGCCGCTTTCAACCACTCAGCCACCTCTCCAGTGGCTCCGTGAGCTTATCAGTGGGCCGGCAGCCTCAGCCCTCGCCGCCGCCGCTCACGGCCAGCCGCGGCAGCCGGTGCTTGAAGCCGCAGAGGATCTCCCAGGGGATGGTGTGGCAGCGCTCACTCCAGTCGGTCGGGCCGATGCTGCGGTCGCCCTGCTGCCCGAGCAAGGTCACCACCGATCCCACCTCCAGCTCGGGGGTGTCGGTGGCATCGAGCACCAGCTGATCCATGGTGATCGCGCCCACCTGCGGCAGGCTCTGCCCTCGGAACAGCACCTCCAGCTGGTTCGAGAGCTGGCGGGGGACGCCATCGGCGTAGCCGATGCCCACCACCGCCAATCGGCTGGGGCGGCTGGTACGGAAGCGATGGCCATAGCTCACCCCCACCCCCGCCGGCACCTCCCGGATCAGGGAGACGCGGGCGTGTAGCTGCATCGCTGGTTGCAGCGGCACCCGGCCGGCCAGATGCGGGGCTGGCTCCTGGCCATAGAGGGCCAGCCCGACCCGCACCAGGTCGTAGTGGATGGCGTGATCCCGCAGGGTGCCGGCCGAGTTGGCCAGGTGGCGGTGCCCGCAGCTCAGCCTCTGCTGGCGGAGGCTGTCCAGCACACTCTCGTAGCGGCGTTGCTGCTCGCGCGTCAGGCCGTCGTCCTCGTCGGGGCAGGCATCGGCGTGGGCGAGGTGGGAATAGAGCCCCACCAGCTCCACAGCATCGAGGTCCTGCAGGGCCGCCACCAGGCGGGGGCCGTCCTGCCAGTCGGCGCCGAGCCGGGCCATGCCGGTGTCGAGCTTGAGCTGCAGCGGCATCGAACGACCGCTGCCGCTGGCCAGGTTCTGGCAGAGCAGGGCTTCCCGCATGCTGCTGATCGTTGGCATCAGCTGCCAGCGCAGACAGCTGCGCAGTTCCTCCACCTGGGTGAGGTTGCCCAGCACCAGAATCGGCGCCCGGATCCCGGCGGTGCGCAGTTCCACTCCCTCGGCAAGGGTGGCCACCCCGAAGCAGCTGGCGCCGCCGGCGAGGGCGGCCTCGGCGACCAGCACCGCACCGTGGCCGTAGCCATCCGCCTTGACCACGGCCATCAGCTCGGTGAGCGGACCGATGAAGCGGCGCAGGGCGCGGGCGTTGGCGCGGATGGCGCCGGCATTCACTTCCACCCAGGCCCGTTGCCTGGACTGGCCGGTCTCATGGGGTGCCAGGGGTGTGCTGAGCGGCGAGGAGGACATCAGCGCCTCTCCACG
This sequence comes from Synechococcus sp. CCY9201, assembly GCF_034931105.1. Lineage (NCBI taxonomy): Bacteria > Bacillati > Cyanobacteriota > Cyanophyceae > Synechococcales > Synechococcaceae > Synechococcus > Synechococcus sp. CCY9201. The sequence continues at coordinate 52,850 of NZ_JAYGIC010000094.1, forward strand.
GCAGCCAGGAGCCGCCGCGCGTCGCTGCCGGTGCCGTCGAAGGAGGCGTGGAACACAGTCGCGCGCGGAGAACGCCTCTAGCATGGCCTGCAATCAGAGGGGCTGGCATGGGCCACGTTCTCGTTCTGAATGCGTCCTACGAGCCGCTCAATATCACCCACTGGCGTCGCGCCATGGTGATGCTGCTCAAGGGAAAGGCCGAAGGCCTGGAGCACGACTCCAGCCGCGTCATCCGGCCGGATCTGCTGCTGCCCACCGTGATCCGTCTGCGTCAGTTCGTGCGGGTGCCCTACAAGCCCCTGCCCCTGACCCGCCGCAATCTGTTTCAGCGCGACAACCACCGCTGCCAGTACTGCGCCAGCACCACCCAACCGCTCTCGATCGATCACATCGTGCCCCGCAGCCGTGGCGGCGCCGATGCCTGGGAGAACGTCACCACCGCCTGCCTGGGCTGCAATGTGCGCAAGGGCAATCGCACGCCTCGCGAAGCCGGCATGCCGCTGCTGCAGGAGCCCCATCGTCCCCACAGCGGGCTCAATTTCGAGGCCAGCCGTCAGATCCGGGCCGGTCGCCACGCGGAGTGGGCCAAATATCTGATCGGTGCCGCCTGATCCGGTTGATGCTCACGGCCTTGAAAACCGCTGGTTCTGAAGCTCCAGCCTGGGTTCAGACCCCGCTCGCCTGGCGGGCCAGCTCTTCCAGTTGCCGGCTCTGCTCGGCGGCGATCGAGGCCCCGATCAGCTCGCCCAGCTGGCCCGCCAGCACGGGTTCGAGCGCGAAATTGCGTCCCAGGCGGTGGTCGGTGGTGCGGTTGTCTTTGTAGTTGTAGGTGCGGATCTTTTCGCTGCGATCGCCGCTGCCCACCTGAGCCCGACGGGTTGAACTCTCCGCGGCGGCGGCGGCGGCGAGTTCCCGCTCCAACAGCTTGGCCCGCAGGATCTCCATGGCCCGTTCCCGGTTCTGCAGCTGGGAGCGTTCCTGGGTGCAGAACACGCGGATACCGGTGGGCTTGTGCAGCAGATCCACTGCCGTTTCCACCTTGTTCACGTTCTGGCCGCCGGCGCCGCCGGAGCGGGCTGTGCTGATCTCCAGCTCGCCTGGATCGATCTGCACCTCCACCGGATCTGCTTCCGGCATCACCGCCACCGTGGCCGTGGAGGTGTGCACCCGCCCCTGGGATTCGGTGGCAGGCACCCGCTGGACGCGGTGCACCCCCGCCTCGAACTTGAGCTGGCTGTAGACCCCGTCGCCGCGGATCGCCAGGATGAGTTCCTTGTAGCCGCCCAGTTCCGCTTCCGAGGCACTCACCGGCTGGACCTGCCAGCCCTGGCCCTGGGCGTAGCGGTCGTACATGCGGGCCAGATCTCCCGCCCAGAGCCCGGCTTCGTCGCCACCAGCACCGGCACGGATCTCGAGCATGACGCTGCGCTCGTCGCGGGGGTCGTGGGGCAGCAGCGCCAGGGTCAGCCGTTGCTGCAGCTGATCGATCGTGGCCCCCAGCCGCTCCAGCTCCTCAGCGGCCAGCTCCTCCATGGCCGGGTCACCGCGATGCTCCTTGAGCAGTTGCACCGCTTCCTGCCGTTCGCGCTCGCATTTCTGCAGGTCGGCATAGTCGCGCACAAGCGGCTCGAGCCGGGCGCGTTCCCGTGCGATCGTCTGCAGCTGGGCCGGATCGGCCGTGACCGCCGGATCGGCCAGCTGACGCTCCAGGGCCGCGAAGGTGGTGCAGGCGGTGGCCAGGCGTTCGTGCAGCAGAGCTTGATCGATCACAGCGATGCAGGAACTGAGGGGACGGGAGGGAGGCGCGGGATGGGGCGCAGCCATCAAAAAGCCGGATGCCCAGGGGCATCCGGCTGAGTGGAGCAGATTGAAGGAAAGCCTCAGGCCTGGGCTGCATCCTTCTTGGAGACATCGGCCTTAGCCGTGTCGGTGGAGCCCATGCCGTATTTGCGCATGAAGCGATCAACGCGGCCCTCGGTGTCGAGGATCTTCTGGGTACCGGTGTAGAAGGGGTGGTTGCCACTCCACACGTCGACGTGCAGTTCGGGCTGGGTGGAGCCAGTGGTCATCACCACCTCTCCATTACAGATCACCTTGGCATCGGGATACCAGGTGGGGTGGATGTCGGCCTTGGGCATGGCTGCGAACAGAGCAGTGCGAACAGAAAAGATCAGCGCTTGGAGAACTGGGGAGCCTTGCGGGCTTTCTTGAGGCCGTACTTGCGGCGCTCCTTGGCGCGGGGGTCGCGGCTGAGGTGGCCTTCCGTCTTGAGGGGCTTGCGGTTGTCCGGCGACAGGTCGCAGAGGGCACGGGCGGCACCCTGCTTGATGGCGTCGGCCTGGCCGGTGAGGCCACCACCGCGCACGTTCACAAGGACGTCGTAATCGGATTCAAGACCCAGCGTCTGCAGGGGAGCCTTGACGGCCGCCAGGTAGACGGGGTTGTAGTTGAGGTAGTTATCGCCGGGGCGGCCATTGATCGTGACGCTGCCGGTGCCGGGAACAATGCGCACCCGTGCAACGGCGGTCTTGCGGCGACCAGTGCCCCAGTAGACGACGGAATTGCTGCTCATTGGGCGGAAGTGGCGGGGTCGAGGGCGAGAGCCTGGGGCTGCTGGGCGGCGTGGGGATGATCGATGCCCTTGTAGACCTTCAGCTTGCGGAACAGCTGGCGGCCCAGGGCGTTGTGGGGCAGCATGCCCTTGATCGCCTTCTCCACGATCCGCTCGGGAATCCGGCCCTGCAGGTGGGCGAAGGTTTCGGTCTTCATGCCACCAGGGCGACCGGAGTGGCGGCGATAGAGCTTCTGGGTGGGCTTGTTGCCGCTCACCTTCACCTTCTCGGCATTGATGACGATCACGAAATCGCCGGTATCGAGGTGGGGGGTGTAGCAGGGCTTGTTCTTGCCCCGCAGCACCTGAGCCACTTCGCTGGCGAGACGGCCAAGAGTCTGATTCTCAGCGTCGACGACGTACCACTGGCGATCCAGGGAATCGATGGAAGGAAGGGATGTCTTGTTCATCGCACCGGCAGGCCGGATGGGTTGGGCCCATCGCGGCGGATGGGGCAGGACAGTTCAACAGTCAACCTACCGCGTCACCGATATTGACCCTGATGGGGTCAGGCACGGCTGCGCGCAGTGGCGGCTGCAGAGAAGGCGGGGCTGGATGATCGCATGCTGATCCCCCCAATCCCGGTCGATCAGGCTGATCGACTGGGGTCAGGGCGAATCGGGGATCGCCAAGGCAAACCGCGGTTGACCATCGTACCAGGCACTCTTGACGAACACCTCCTCCGGATAGCCCACCCGCAGCAGGCAGAGCCCCTGGGGCGGCGCTGCTTCCTTCACCTGTTCGCGCGCCTGCTGGCGCCAGCGCCGCGAGAAGCCATCCACGCTCAGCTGACCCTCGCCCACGGCCACCAGCTGCCCCATCACCAGGCGCACCATGCCGTAGAGGAAGCCAGTGGCCTGCATCTCCACCACCACCAGGTCTCCCTGCCGATCCACCATCACCTCCTGCAGGGTTGTGCGGGCATGGGGGCGGCTGCTGCCGGCCCGCTGGAAGGCGGAGAAGTCGTGGTCGCCGAGCATGCCCGCCAGGGCGTCGGCCATGGCCTGCTCGTCGAGCCGCTGCTGGTAGCGGTGCCAGGTCCAGGGGGCCAGGAAGAGGTTGGGGGTGCGCCCGTTATGGATCGTGTACCGGTAGCGCCGGTAGGTGGCGCTGAAGCAGGCATGCCAGGTCAGCGGCACCTCGGCGGCGGCCACCACCCGAATGGAGGCCGGCAGGCGGCCATTCAGGGCCTTGGGCCAGCGCTGAGCCGGGATGGGGCCGCTGGTTTCGAAGTGCGCCACCTGGCCGGCGGCATGGACGCCACTGTCGGTTCGGCCCGCCGCCATGGTTCGCACCGGTCGCTGTGAATCCAGGCTGGGTGGATCCAGGCTGGCGATGGCCTCCTCCAGGGTCTGCTGAACGCTGGGGTGTCGCGGCTGGCGTTGCCAGCCGCAGAAGGCCGCTCCGTCGTATTGCAGGCAGAGGGCGATCCGGCGGCGGTGTTCGCCGCTGGTGGCTTCGCTGTTGGTGGCTTCGCGGTTGGCGGATCCGGTGTCAGTCTGATCCGCCGTGCTGGCGGAAGCACTGGGTTGTCCGCTCGACTTCAAGCCGGTCATCAGCGGCTCCGCTGGACAGAATCAGGCCATCAAAAAGCCGCGGAGGCCTTCAGACGTCCGCGGCCAAGGGGGAAGGCAGCATTGGGATGGGGTCGCGCCGGCACCACCGCCAGGCTCAGACCAATTCGATGATCGCCATCTCGGCGTTGTCACCGCGGCGGGGAACCGTCCGGATGATGCGGGTGTAGCCGCCGTTGCGATCGCCGTAGCGATCCTGGGCCTTGTCGAACAGGGCGTGGACCAGCTGCTTGTCGTAGATGTAGCCGATCGCCCGACGGCGGGCCGCCAGGGTGCCGTCCTTGGCCAGGGTGATCATGCGCTCGGCTTCGTCACGCAGGGCCTTGGCACGGGCCTTGGTGGTGGTGACGCGACCTTCGCGGATCAGTTGGGTGGTGAGGCCGCGGAGCAGCGCCTTGCGCTGGTCTGCGGGACGGCCCAGCATGGGCACTCGGCACTGGTGTCTCATGACGGAAAAGCTCGGACAGGGACGGAACAGGGTGGGATGCCGCGGCTCAGGCGGTGGTGCGGCTCTGGGGCAGGGAGATGCCGATGCGCTCCAGGGCTTCGATCACTTCATCGGCAGACTTGGAGCCGAAGTTCTTGATCTCCAGCAGATCTTCGTAGCTGAAGCCCATCAGGTCGGACACGGAGTTGACCTGGGCCCGCTTGAGGCAGTTGTAGGCCCGCACGGAGAGATTGAGTTCCTCGAGCGGAATCTGGGCTTCGGCTGAAGGCTCGATCTCCGGACCGGGTTCCTCCGCCATGGTGAGGCTGGCCAGAGGCTGGAACAGGGCGATCAGCTGGTTGGCAGCCTGGGCCATGGCGTCATCGGGGGTGATGCTGCCATTGGTCTCGATCTCGATGCGGAGCCGCTCCCGGGCGGAACCGCCTTCGCCCACGGCGGTCTCATCGACCGTGTAGTTGACACGCTTGACCGGCATGAAGACGGCATCGATCTGGAGCAGATCGATGGCGCTGGTGTCTTCGCTGTGGCGATCGACGGGCCGATAGCCGACGCCGCGCTCGACATGGACTTCCATCTCAAGGCTGTGGCCTTCGGCCACGGTGGCGATCGGCCGCTGGCCGTCGATCACCTGCACCTGGGAGGAGAACTGCAGGTCAGAGGCCGTCACGGTGGCGGGGCCGTTCATGACCAGTCGACCGATCTCAAGCTCGCGGCTGCGGCTGCTGATCGGGATCTCCTTGCAATTGAGCAGGATGTCGAGAACGTCTTCACGGACGCCTGGAACCGTGGCGTATTCGTGGTTGACGGAGGCGATCCGCACGGCAGTGATGGCACTGCCCTCAAGGCTGCCGATCAGGACGCGGCGCAGGGCGTTCCCGAGGGTGGTGGCCTGACCCCGATCCAACGGGCCGATCAGGAACACCCCCGTCTGGGAACGGTCGTCAGCGATCTGATGCTCGATCCGATCGATCTGGTAGTGGAGCACGGTCTGAAGGGTCGGGAGTGGGAACGGACGCCGCGAGCGGCTGGGCTAACGACGGGTCAGACGCGGCGGCGCTTGGAACGACGGCAACCGTTGTGGGGCAGGGGGGTCACGTCACGGATCAGGGTGATTTCCAGACCGGCCACCTGCAGGGCGCGGATCGCGGTTTCACGGCCGGAGCCTGGGCCACGCACCAGCACTTCGATCTGGCGCATGCCCTGCTCGAGGGCCCGGCGTGCGGCGGCTTCAGCGGCGGTCTGGGCAGCGAACGGCGTGCCTTTACGGGCGCCCTTGAAGCCACTGGCCCCGGCGGACGACCAGGAGATCACCTCACCGGCCGTGTCGGTGATCGAGACGATCGTGTTGTTGAAGGTGCTTTGAATGTGCGCGACGCCGTTGGGGACGTTGCGCTTCGTTTTCTTGGCGCCGGATTTCTTGGCTGGCTTGGCCATGGCAAAGGCCCTGCGGTTGCAGGGAGGTGATCGGGGGACTGAACGGAACACCCTGGTGACGCCCGAAGAAACGATCCGGTAGCCAGGCGACCTGGCTGGAGCGATTCGGGATGCCGTTGCGGCCGAAGCAGCAGCAGCGATGGGCGGCAGGGTGGGGAGATGGAAGAGAAGCGAGCGGAGCCGCAGATGCGGCGTCGCGTCTTACTTCTTCTTGCCGGCCACGGTTTTACGGGCACCGCGGCGGGTGCGGGCGTTGGTGCGGGTGCGCTGGCCGCGCACCGGCAGACCGGCGCGATGGCGGCGGCCCCGCAGGCAGCCGATGTCCTGCAGACGCTTGAGGGCCATGCCCTCCTGGCGGCGCAGGTCACCCTCAAGGGTGTAACCCTCGGCGGCGCCCCGAAGCTTCTGAACATCGGCGTCGCTGAGGTCCTTGACACGGGTGTCAGGGTCAACGCCGGTCTTGGCGAGGATCTGCTGGGCCCGCGTCAGCCCGACCCCATAGACGTAGGTGAGAGCAATCTCGACCCTCTTGTCGCGAGGGATATCGACACCGGCAATCCGAGCCACAGATGAAACGTTCGAATGGGCAAAGGACCCGATGGGGTGCAGTGAGCACGGCCATGGTCGGGTCGGGGAGGAAAGGATGGATCAGCGCAGGGGCGGATCCGCAGAGCTCGTGGATGAGGGAGGAGCCGGATGGCTCAACCCTGGCGCTGCTTGTGCTTGGGATTGGTGCAGATCACCATCACCCGGCCGTGGCGGCGGATCACCCGGCACTTCTCGCACATTTTCTTGACTGAGGCACGCACCTTCATGGGCGGTGGGCTCTCCGATTTTGCAAACGAGCACCCTATCACAAGGGTCAACCCACCAGGGCTTCGATCCGCTCTGCGATCTCCTCCACCGTTCCCGAGGCTTCCACGGATTCCAGCAGTCCCAGGTTGCGGTAATGGTCGATCAGCGGGGCCGTCTGGGCCTGATACACCTCGAGGCGATGGCGGATCACCGTCTCGTTGTCGTCCACGCGGCCACGGGAGAGCAGCCGCTGCAGCAGCAGGTCGTCATCGAGCTCCATCAGCACCACCAGTTCGATCTGCTGCTGCAGTTCCTCGAGCAGCTCACCGAGCGCCGCTGCCTGCGCCGTGTTGCGGGGAAAGCCATCCAGCAGCCACCCGGCCGTGTGGTCCTGAAGACGGTTGCGCACGATCGCCAGCACCAGGGCATCGCTCACCAACTCGCCCCGGGCCATCACCGCTTCCGCCTCGCGGCCCAGTTCACTGCCCGCCGCCACTTCGCTGCGCAGCAGGTCGCCGGTGGAGAGATGCAGCAGCTCGCGGCGTGCTGCCAGCTGCTGCGCCTGGGTGCCTTTGCCCACACCCGGAGGACCGAGGAAGAGGAGACGTTGCTTCATGGCGGATCGTCAGATGGTGAACCCCGTCGCTGGAGCGGCGGGCGGAACGGAACACACAAGGGGGGGGCAAGTCGTCCTGGCCTGATGAACTACTGCCGCACCAGACCTTCGTAGCGCTGGGAGATCACGTAGGTCTGTACCTGTTTGGCGGTGTCGATCGCCACACCCACCAGGATCAGCAGTGAGGTGGCACCCAGCCCCTGGAAGGTCCGCACCTGGGTGGCGCCTTCCACGGCGGAGGGAATGATCGCCACGGCCCCCAGAAAGAGGCCGCCCAGCAGGGTGAGTCGATTCTGGACACCACTGAGATACAGCGCCGTGGCAGACCCGGGGCGTACGCCGGGAATCGCCACGCCGCTGCGCTTGAGGTTGCTGGCGATGTCGACGGGATTGACCGTGAGAGAGGCGTAGAAGAAGGAAAAGCCGCAGATCAGGGCGAAAAACAGCAGGGCATACAGCCAGGGGGTGCTGCTGTTGGGGTTGAGATAGCCGGCGATGCGGATCAGCCAGGGATTGCGGGTCACGTTGGCGATCGTGAGCGGCAGGAAGACCACGGCCGAGGCGAAGATGATCGGCATCACGCCACCGGCATTGAGTTTGAGCGGCAGATAGCTCTGGCGGGCGGCCAGCAGATTGGCTCCTCCCACCTGGCGTTTGGCGCTCACGATCGGGATGCGGCGGCTGCCCTCCTGCACGAAGATGATGCCCACGATCGTGACCAGAAACACCAGCACCAGCACCACGATGCCGCCCACGGTGGAACGGTCGCCGCTCTGAGCCAGTTCGATCGTCGATCCGAGCGCCCGGGGCAGGGTGGCGACGATGTTCACGAAGATCACCAGGGAGGCCCCCTGTCCGATCCCGCGCTCGGTGATCACCTCGCTGATCCACATCACCACCATCGAGCCCGTCACCAGCGCCAGGGAGGTCTGGATCACGAACACCGGCTCGCTGATCCCCGGCAGGGCGTATTGCCGCAGGATCAGGGCAAAGACCGTGCTCTGGAGAATGCCCCAGCCCAGCGCCACGTAACGGGTGATCTGGGCGATCTTGCGGCGCCCGGCCTCACCTTCGTTCTTCTGAAGATCCTCCAGCTGCGGCAGGGCTGCGGTCAGCAACTGCAGGATGATCGAAGCGTTGATGAAGGGCAGGATCCCGAGGGCAAAGACCCCGAGGGTGGAAAGACCGCCGCCGGTGAAGATGTCCAGAAAGCCGATCAGCTGTCCGCCCCGCTGCAGGAACTCCTGGAAAGCGACCCGGTCGATGCCCGGTACGGGGATGTAGATCCCGAGACGCACGAGCAACAGCAGGCCCAGGGTGATCAGCACCCGGTCCCGCAGACCTTTGGCCTGCACCAACTGGCTGAGGATTTCTCCGGCACTGGGGTTGCGGCCCCGGCTGACGAGCATGGCGAGGAAGGGGAAAGGGGGGGGAAGGACCAGGGTGTCAGGGAAACCCTGGCGTTGGCCGGACAAAGCAAAAGCCGTCTGTCGGGCCGTAAGGCGCTGACAGACGGCTCTGACCCTAAGGGTTGCGGATGCGGCTGGTCAGTCGACCAGCTCGCAGCTGCCGCCGGCGGCTTCGATCTTCTGGCGGGCACTGGCGGTGAAGCCGGCGGCCTGGACGGTGAGCTTCACGGTGAGCTCGCCGTTGCCCAGGATCTTGAGGGGATGCTTGGGGCTGGTCACGATGCCCGCTTCCGTAAGGGAGTCGAGAGTCACGACGCTGCCGGCGGCGAGATCGGCGAGGCGGGACACATTCACCACGGTGAAGAACTTGGGGTTCACCAGCGGGAAGTGCTTCAGCTTCGGCACCCGGCGGTACAGGGGCATCTGACCGCCCTCGAAGCCAGGGCGGGTGGGACGACCCGAGCGTGACTTTTGACCACGCATGCCGAAGCCGCAGCTGGCGCCCTGGCCGGCGGCGATGCCGCGGCCCTTGCGGAGCTTGCGACGGCGGGAGCCGGCCTGGGGCTTGAGAGATTGGAGATTGAGCGACATGGATGGCCTCAGGAGTAGATCTGCTCGAGGGAGATGCCACGCTCCTTGGCGGTCTCCTTGTGGGTGCGCAGCTCTTGCAGGGCCACCATGGCGGCACGGGCGTTGTTGAGCGGCGTCTTGGAGCCCAGGCGCTTGGCCAGCACATTCTTGATGCCGGCGAGTTCCAGCACCGTGCGGATCGAGCCGCCTGCGATCACCCCGGTACCGGGAGCGGCGGGGCGGATCAGCACGCTGGCAGCGCCGTCGCGGCCGTTGCTGAGGGTGGGGATCGAGCTGTGGCGGGTGAGGGGCACCTTGACCAGGTGCTTCTTGCCATCGGCAACGCCCTTGCGCACGGCACCGATCACGTCGCCGGCCTTGCCGACACCCACGCCCACCTGGCCGCGCTCGTTGCCGACCACGACGATGGCCCGGAAGCTCATCTTCTTGCCGCCCTTGACGGTCTTGGAGACCCGGCGGATCTGAACGACGCGCTCCTGCCACTCGGAGTCGCGCTCCTGGCCACGACGGTTGTCGCGACCCCGGCCCCCTTTGCGGTCGCCCCGGTTGTCACTGCGGCCGCCGCGGCGCTGTTCCTGCTGCTGGCCTTCGGCCGCAGCGGGAACATCAGCTGCGCCCGGGATGGCGTTGGATTGAACTTGATCGTTGGTTTCGGTCATGGTTGAGAGCAGGGATCAGAACTGAAGGCCCGCTTCCCGGGCGGCGTCAGCCAGGGCCTTGACCCGGCCGTGGTACAGGTTGCCGCCGCGATCGAAGACCACCTGCTGGATGCCCTTTGCGAGGGCACGCTTGGCGACCAGCTGACCGACGACGACGGAAGCTTCGCAGGTGCCGGCGGCCGTGATGCTGGTACGAAGGTCTTTATCGAGGGTTGAAGCCGCACAGAGGGTGTTCTGGGCGGAGTCGTCGATGACCTGGGCGTAGATGTGATTGTTGGAGCGGAACACGGCCAGGCGCGGACGCTCGGCGGTGCCAGTGAGATTGCGACGCAGACGGCGATGGCGCTTCTGGGTCTGCTGTTTGCGGGAGACGGTGGACATGGAAGTACGGGGTAACGACGCTCAGGCAGACCTCATTTCTTGCCGGTCTTACCGGCTTTGCGCAGGATGCGCTCGCCCTCGTATTTGATGCCCTTGCCCTTGTAGGGCTCCGGCGGACGAATGGCGCGCACCTTGGCGGCTTCGTTGCCCACCACTTCCTTGTCAGCACCGGAGACCAGCACGGTGGTGTTGTTCTCCACGGTGAAGCTGATGCCGTCGGGGGGCACCATCTCGACCTGGTGGCTGTAGCCGGCGCTCACCACCAGCTTCTTGCCCTGAAGGGCGGCGCGGTAGCCCACGCCGACGATCTCGAGCTTGCGGGTGAAGCCCTGGCTGACCCCTTCCACCATGTTGGCGACGAGGGTGCGGCTGAGGCCATGGCGCTCACGGGAGCGGCGGCTCTCGTTGACGGGACTCACCAGAAGAGTGTTGCCGTCCTGGGCGATGCTGACGCCCTCCGGCAGGGTGCGGCTCAGTTCTCCCTTGGGACCCTTCACGGTCACGGTGAGCCCCTCAAGGCTCACGGCGACTTTGTCGGGAACGGGGATGGGCGCTTTACCAATACGTGACATGAATCGAACTCCCGGATCAGTAGACGTAGCAGAGCACTTCGCCGCCGACGCCCTGCTTGCGGGCGTCACGGTCGCTCATCACACCCTTGGAGGTGGAGATGATCGCCACACCCAGGCCGCCCAGCACCTTGGGAAGCTGGCGGGTGTTCTTGTAGATGCGCAGGCCGGGCTTGCTCACCCGCTGCACGGAGCGGATCGTGGGCTGGCGGTGCTTACCGCTGTACTTGAGTTCGAGCACGAGATGGCTCTCAACGCCTTCACCCGCTTCGGAGATCTCGGCGATGAAACCTTCCTGCTGCAGCACCTTGGCGATGCTGCGCGCCATGCGGGAGGCGGGAATCTTGGTGCTTTGGTGACGCTTCTCACTCGCATTGCGAATGCGGGTGAGCATGTCGGAAATCGGGTCGTGATTGGCCATGGTCGTGTCCGGAAGAGGGCTCAGTTGCTACGGAACGGCATCCCCATCTCGCGGAGGAGGGCCCGGCCCTCTTCGTCGTTACGGGCGGTAGTCACGATCGTGACGTCCATGCCCCGGATGGCGTCGATCTTGTCGTAGGAAATTTCGGGGAAGATGATCTGTTCCCGGATCCCCAGGGTGTAATTCCCCCGGCCGTCGAAACTCTTGGGGCTGACGCCGCGGAAGTCGCGAATCCGGGGAAGGGCCAGGTTCAACAGACGCTCAAGGAAGGCGTACATGCGCTCACCCCGGAGGGTGACGGCCACGCCGATTGGCATGCCCTGACGGATCTTGAAGCCGGCGATGGCCTTCTTGGCGCGAGTCACCACCACCTTCTGACCGGTGATCGTGGCCAGCTCGGCGATCGAGGCCTCCAGGGCCTTGGCGTTCTGGGCGGCTTCACCGAGGCCCCGGTTGACGGTGACTTTCACCACCTTGGGAACTTCGTGAATGTTGGACAGGTTCAGATCCTTGAGCAGCTTGGGCTGGATCGTCTCCCGGTAGCGCTGTTTGAGTGACATGACGGGGGGAGGGGAATGCACTTCTGGTCGGGGTCAGAAGGCGGAAGGGATCGGGAAGATGGAGTGGAGGGTGAAGCGTTAGCTGTAAAGGCTTCCAGCCAGAGGTGTGGCCTTGGCTGCAGGCGGCGCAGGTCAGTCGAGAACTTCGCCGGTCTTCTTGAGGCGGCGCTTTTTGGTGCCGTCGGGCTCCACCACGATTTCAACGCGGCTAGCCACCTTTTTGTCGGTGGAATAGAGCATCACGTTGGAGGCATGCAGCGAAGCTTCCTCGGTGATGATGCGGCCGGTTTCGCCCTCCTGGGTGGGCTTGACGTGGCGGGTGCGCAGGTTGATGCCTTGCACGATGACGCGGTTCTCGATCGGCAGGGTGCGCAGCACCTCGCCGGTCTTGCCCTTGTCCTTGCCGGAGATCACCTGCACGGTGTCGCCCTTCTTGATGCGCATCTTGATGCGCGTCTGGGGCTTGACTTTGGGGGTGGCAGTGGCCATCTCAGATCACCTCCGGAGCGAGGGACACGATCTTGGTGAAGTTCCGCTCCCGCAGTTCGCGGGCCACGGGGCCAAACACGCGGGTTCCCTTGGGATTGTTGTCAGTCCCCAGGATCACGGCGGCGTTGTCGTCGAAGCGGATGGCGTTGCCGGTTTCGCGGCGCAGGGTGGCGCGGGTGCGAACCACCACGGCCTTGACTACATCCGACTTCTTGACGCCCATGTTGGGCATGGCGTCCTTGACGGCGGCAACGATCACATCACCCACATGGGCGTAGCGACGGTTGGTGCCCAGCACACGGATGCACTGGATGCGCTTGGCGCCGCTGTTATCAGCGACGTTGAGGAAAGTTTCCTGTTGAATCATCGGGATGTCCTGCTCAGTTGCTGCCGGGGGCCGGGGCGGCACCGGTGGTGGACAGGACCTCGGCCACCATCCAGCGCTTGGTGCGGCTGAGAGGGCGGGTTTCGGTGATGCGGACCCGATCGCCGACGCGGCAGGCGTTGCCTTCGTCGTGAGCTTTGTAGCGGGTGGTGCGGCTGACCGTCTTTTGATAGATGGGATGGGGGAAGCGGTTTTCCACCGCGACCACCACCGTTTTATCCATCTTGTCGCTGACGACGGTGCCGACCCGTTCCTTGAGTGCCATGGGAATGGGGGAGGAAATCAGGAGGCGCTGGAGCGCTGACGCTCGCTCTGCACCGTGAGCAGGTGAGCCAGCTTGATGCGGGCTTCCTTGAAGCGATGCGGATGTTCCAGGCGGCGGGTGGCCTGCTGGAAACGCAGATCAAACAGGGAACGCCGGGTGGCGTCGATCTGTTCGGTGATCTCGCCCTCGGTGAGCTTGCGCACCTCGGCGATGTCGGGAAGGGCCATGATCAGGACTCCACTGCGATGGCGGCCTGGTCTTGGTCTGCAGGTTCCTGATCGGCCAGGCTCAGAAACTTGGTTTTGACGGGCAGTTTGTACTGCGCCAGCCGCATGGCCTCCCGGGCAATGGTTTCGGTGATCTCAGGACCACCCATCTCAAAGAGGATGCGGCCGGGTTTGATCACCGCCACCCAGAATTCCGGGTTGCCTTTACCGGAACCCATCCGGGTTTCAGCGGGGCGCATGGTGACCGGTTTGTCGGGGAAGATCCGGATCCAGATCTTGCCGCCCCGCTTGACGTAGCGGGTCATCGCTCGGCGGCTGGCTTCGATCTGGCGGGAGGTGATCCAGCCACATTCCTGGGCCTGCAGGGCGAATTGCCCGAAAGCGATGGTGTTGCCGCGGGTGGCGGTGCCGCGCATGCGGCCCCGCTGCTGTTTGCGGAATTTGACGCGTCGTGGACTCAGCATGGTTCAGGCCTCCTGATCACTCTTGGTTCGAACGGTCTTCGAACTGTTGGGGCCGACGGCTGGCCCGGCGCTTCGGGGCTGCCCCCACGGGGAGCTTCTCCTGCTGGCCCGGAAGCACTTCGCCCTTGAACACCCACACCTTGATGCCAAGCACGCCGTAGGTGGTGGTGGCCACCTTGGTGGCGTAGTCGATGTCGGCACGCAGGGTGTGCAGGGGCACACGACCTTCACGGGTCCATTCCGTCCGGGCGATCTCGGCGCCGTTGAGGCGTCCGCTCACCTGGATCTTCAGGCCCAGCACGCCGGCGCGCTGGGCGCGCTGGACAGCCATGCGCATCACGCGGCGGAACGCGACACGCTTCTCCAGCTGCTGGGCGATGTATTCAGCCAGCAGAAAGGCGTCGGCATCGACCCGCTCGACTTCGACCACGTTGATGCGGACCTGACGGCTCGTATCTCCGAGGGTCTTCTGGATGCCGCTGCGCAGATCCTCGATACCGCTTCCCTGGCGGCCAACCAGCACGCCGGGGCGTGCGGTCTTGAGTTCCACTTCGAGCTGGTCGGCCTTGCGCGAGATCAGCACATCGCTGATGCCGGCAGAGCCGTATTTCTTGTGGATGAACTTGCGGATGCGGTCGTCCTCCTGCAGGAGGGTGGGATAGGTACGACTGGGGGCGTACCAGCGGGACCGGTGCTCCTGGGTGATCCCCAGGCGCAGTCCGGTTGGATGGATCTTGTGTCCCATCGTTCGGTGTCCTCGGGGGTCAGGTGGTGGGAGCAGCCACAGCAATGCTGATGTGGCAGGTCTGTTTCTTGATCGCGTAGGCGCGACCCTGGGCGCGGGGCCGGAAGCGCTTCATGGAGGGACCCATGTCGGCGCTGGCCTGGCAGACCACCAGGGTGGCCGGATCGAGACCGAGATTGTGCTCGGCATTCGCCACTGCGGAGCGCAGCACCTTGGTGATCGGGCCGGTGGAGCGGTAAGGCATGAACTCGAGCATGATCAGCGCCTCGCGGTAGGTGCGGCCGCGGATCTGATCGAGCACCCGACGGACCTTGGAGACGGAACCGCGGATGTAGCGGCCGTGAGCCAGGGCTGGGCTGTTGGGGGTGATGTTGGCCATGGCGTCAGCGACCTCCTTTCTTGTCCTTGATGTGGCCCCGGAAGGTGCGGGTGGGGGCGAATTCCCCCAGCTTGTGACCGACCATCTGCTCGGTCACGTAGACCGGCACATGGCTCTTGCCGTTGTGAACGGCAATGGTGTGGCCGATCATCATCGGCAGGATGGTGGAAGCGCGTGACCAGGTCTTGATCACGGACTTGTCGTCGGCGGCGTTCTGCTTTTCGACCTTCCGCAGAAGGCTGTCTGCAATGAACGGACCTTTCTTGAGTGAACGTCCCATAGCGGTTTAAGCGGAGAGCAAAGCGGTGGGTTACATCAGGAATCGCGTCCGCCACGGCTCCGCTTGGAGGTGCGGCGACGTTTCCGGAGCACAAACCGATTGCTGGGTTTGTTCCGCTTACGGGTTTTGAGGCCCAGGGCCGGTTTGCCCCAGGGGGTGACAGGGCCGGAGCGGCCGATCGGGGCACGGCCCTCACCACCACCATGGGGGTGGTCGCAGGGGTTCATGACCGAGCCACGCACCTCAGGACGACGACCGAGCCAGCGCTTGCGGCCGGCCTTGCCGAGGCTGGTGTTGCGCATCTCGGAGTTGCCGACCTCGCCGAGGGTGGCGTAGCACTCACGCCGCACCAGGCGCACCTCAGTGGACGGCAGCTTCAGGGCGACATAGTCGCCTTCCTTGGCCACCACCTGGGCGCTGGCACCGGCGGTGCGCACCATCTGGCCGCCACGACCGGCGTACAACTCGACGTTGTGGACGTTTGAGCCCAGCGGGATCGACGACAGGGGCAGGGCGTTGCCGGTCTCGATCGGGGACTCGGGTCCGGAGACCACCTGCTGACCGATCTGGATGCCGGCCGGCGCCAGGATGTAGCGCTTCTCACCATCGGTGTAGAAGAGCAGCGCCAGACGGGCGTTGCGGTGGGGGTCGTAGTGGATCGCCGCCACTTTCGCCACCACGCCGTGCTTGTCGCGACGGAAGTCGACGAGGCGATAGAGACGCTTGTGGCCGCCGCCGCGGTGGCGGCAGGTGATCACACCGCGGTTGTTGCGGCCCTTGCGGCGGTGCTTGGCCACCACCAGACCCCGTTCACGGCCGCGACCGGTGACTTCAGCGAAGTCGGTCGCGACCCGGGTGCGGGTGCCGGGAGAGGTGGGACGGTAATTACGGATTGCCATGGTGTTTCAGACCCCTCAGGACTCAGGGAACAGCTGGATGGCATTGCCTTCGGCCAGGCGCACCACCGCTTTCTTCACCTGGGCGCGCTTGCCGGCGAATCGCCCCACCCGCCGGGTGCGGCGTGGTGGATTCATCGTGCTCACACCCACCACCTTGACGTCGAAGAGGGATTCGATCGCCGCCTTGATGTCGGGCTTGGCGGCGCGGTGATCCACCTCAAAGGTGTACTGGTTCAGCTCGAGGGCCCGGGTGGCCTTCTCGGTGATCAGCGGCCGGCGGATCACATCCGCGAGCCGGCCTGCAAATCGTTCAGCCATCGCCGTAGACCTCCTGAATCTTCTCGAGTGCTTCCTCACCCACCACCAATTTCTTGGCATTGAGCAGATCGAACACGTTGAGCTGATCAGCGGCGATCAGCTTCACTTTTTCGAGGTTGCGCACCGACAGGCGCACCGCCTCGTTGGCCCCATCCAGCACCAGCAGCACCTTCTGGCCAGCCTCGATGCCGAGACGGCCCAGGGCGGCGGTGACCTCACGGGTCTTGGGGGCCTCAAGCTCGGCACCGAAGCCCTTCACCACGATGAGGTCATCGAGACGGCTCATCAGGGCGGTACGCAGGGCAAGGCGACGTTCCTTGCGGTTCATCGCCAGGTTGTAGCTGCGCGGCTTGGGGCCGAAAATCACACCACCGCCCGGGCGGAGGGGTGTACGGATCGAACCCTGACGGGCGCGGCCGGTGCCCTTCTGCTTGTAGGGCTTGCGGCCACCACCGGCCACTTCGGCCCGGGTCAGGGTGCTGGCCGTGCCCTGCCGGGCATGGGCCAGTTGCCGCACGACGGCGCGATGCACCAGATCGGCGGCGGACGTTTCCTTGGCGACTTTGAGCTCAAGTGAAGCCTTGCCGGCTTCCTTGCCCTGCCAATCGCGAACAACACATTCAGCCATGGTTCTCCTCCTCAGGTCGCGGCCTTGGCGCCCACCCGTTTGGCCGGGCGGATGTTGAGCAGGGCGCCGGGCTTGCCGGGCACCGAACCCTTGACCACCAGCAGGTTGCGCTCGGCATCCACCTTGAGGATGGTGAGGCCACGGGTGGTGATCTGTTTGCCGCCGTAGCGGCCTGCCATGCGCTTGCCGGGGTAGACACGGCCCGGCGTGGTGCCGGCACCGGTGGAGCCGGGTTCGCGGTGGTTCTTGGAACCGTGGGTCATGGGGCCGCGGCTGAAGCCGTGGCGCTTCTGATAGCCGGAGAAGCCACGACCCATGGTGTCGCCACTCACATCGACCTTCTGGCCCGCCTCGAAATCGGAGACGGTGATGGGGTTGCCCAACTCAAGACCGTCGAGGTTGTCGACGCGGTATTCGCGCAGGTGGCGAACGGGTTGGTCACCGGATTTGATCTGGTGGCCCTTGGCGGGCTTGTTGACGAGCTTCTCGCGAATCTCGCCGAAACCGACCTGCACGGCGGTGTAACCGTCGGTGCCGTCGCTTTTGAGTTGGGTGATGCGGCAGGGACCAGCCTCGATCACGGTGACCGGGATGGATCTGCCCTCTTCGTCGAAGAACTGGGACATGCCCAGTTTCTTCCCAAGAATGCCGATGGACATAGGAAGGGGAACGACGCCAGCAGGACCACCGCAGCCCCCGTGCCGCAAGGCACCGGTGAAGCGGTGAAGCTGAATTCGGGATGTCGCAGAAACGGCCGGAGGCCGGGGCTAGCGAAGCGAATCAGCGGGCTGGGACTTGCGGCGGGAGTGGTCCGGCTCTGAACAGAGCCGCTCCTGTCAGCAGTTTCCCGGCGGATCGCACAGCGATAATCGCTGCTGGAGCCGCACTGGCCGGGAAGCTCACCTCCACGGGCGAGCTTTGTGCAGAGCTCTGGAGGCCCGGCTAGCGGACGGGCACAGATCTGCAGCACAAGAAATCAATGTAGCATTTGGTTGAGATGACCCTGTTGAGCTCTGCCTGGATCTGGCGCAGCGGCCTCCCGGATCCTCTGCCGCTTGCCTCCAGGGCTGTCAGACTGGTGTCTGCCACCGTTCCTCCCGCTCCGATGCCCCTGCTGCTCACCGGCCGCGGTTTCCGACAGGACCTGGAGAACGCCGGCGCCCTGGCCTTGTTCGTGCCCCTGGAAGGTGGTTCCGAAACCCGCTTGCTGCGGCGTCTGCGGGCGGCCGGCTACCGGGCTCAGCTCACCACGGCCCGCGGCCTCGGAGATCCCGAGGCCTACCTCTTCCAACTGCATGGTGTGCGCCCGCCCCATCTCGGTCACCAGAGCGTTGGCCGCGGCGCGGCGGTTGGCGAGGTGCAGCGGGTGATGCCCCAGCTGGGAAGCCTGCTGGAAGGCGAGGCACCCATCCTGCTCTGGTTGCTGGAGGGGGCCGTGCTCTCCAAGGCCGAACTGGCCTCCCTGGTGGCGCTCAGCCGGCGCGAGCCGCGCTTCAAGGTCGTGGTGGAGATGGGCGGTGCCAGGTCGTTGCGCTGGCAGCCCCTGGCCGAGCTGGCGGATGGCTGAGCTCCAGCCATCTTCCCTGCGGGGCTGAGGGTGCGGCTGGACCCCCTGGCCCTTCCTGATCGTGCCCTGGCCGGCGGGTACTGGGTCAAGTGGATCGGCGGTGCCAGCAATCAGGATCTTGGCGCCCTTGAGGATCTGGCCGGCATCTACACCCTCGCCGGGGTGCATTGCCTGGATCTGGCGGCGGATGCCGCCGTGGTGTCGGCCGCACGGCGTGGGATTGCCTGGGCCCGTGAGCGCGGTGCCGCGCAGCCCTGGCTGATGGTGAGCCTCAGTGATGGGAACGATCCCCATTTCCGCAAGGCCTGGTTCGATCCGGCGCGCTGTCCTGCGGACTGCCCGCGGCCCTGCGAACGCGTCTGTCCCGCCCTTGCCATCGGTTCCTCCGGCGGCGTCATCGCCAGCCGCTGTTATGGCTGTGGCCGTTGCCTGCCGGCCTGTCCGCTTGGGCTGATCGAGGAGAGGGCTCAATCGGTGGAGGGTGCCCTGGTGCCCGCCTTGCTCGCCCAGCTGCAACCCGATGCCGTGGAGATTCACACCCAGGCCGGCCGCGGCGAGGCGTTTCGGCAGCGTCTGGCCGAAGTGCACCGCAGTGGTGTGCCCCTGCGGCGCCTGGCGGTGAGCTGTGGCCTGGAGCGGGGTGCAGGCGTGTTCAGCGGGGAAGGGGGCGCGGGAGACTCACCACCTCCTGCGCCGCCTGGGCCCGAGCCATTGGCGGCTGAGCTCTGGCAGCGCCATGCGGCGCTGCGGTCCTGCGGTTTTCGGCCGCTCTGGCAGCTGGATGGCCGTCCGATGAGCGGGGATGTGGGCGCTGGCACCGCCCATGCCGCCGTGCTCCTGCTCGAA